>DATFYJ010000199.1:0-2465 GCA_035315105.1 Chitinivibrionales bacterium | reverse complement strand
CTGATCAGTTTCTCCCCCGCCCGTATTTCTATCAGGTACAGGCCGTTGGAAACGCGGTTGCCGCGGAGGTCGGAGTAAGGCCAGAGGAGGAAACCGCTGCCATGTTCCAGCGACAGCCTCTGTACCATTTTTCCCTGAACGGTGCGGACCGTTGCCGAAACCTGCTCGGCCGGATATCCGCCGAATGTGACAACAAATCCGGCCCTGGACTGGGTTGTCTTGACAAAAGGAGCAACGTGGCGCGCACCGGCGGCGATGCCCACAGCAACCGCCACCAGCGCCTTCCGGTTGACGAAAACAGGTGCGTTCCCCCTGGCATCGAATATCTGTCCTGCCGCAACCTTGATGTTCATGTAATCATTCGTTGTGATATCGTTGCCGTTCGTCATAGAGAATCTGAGGGTGCTGTCATTAACCATCTGGGTAAATGAGACGATGCTGTCGAGCATGGTGGAAAGGGTGTCGTACCCTGTCTGGGCGGCATTGAGCCTGTATACTGAGAAGACATCGGACGGTTTCACCGTGGACCAGACGAATTGGCTCCCTCCTTGCCCGGCGATCGGCTCCGAGAAAATCACCGTTACTACGTCCTGCTTCCTGTCCTGCGGATTGTTTATTGTCTTTACGACCATCCAGATCACCGGGCCGGCGCCGTCTTTTGTCATCAGATTGTTGATGTCGGGCGCACCCTGGATTCCCCAGATGCTCACGAGAGGCCGCCATGCGGTCTGGGGAATGCCGTTCTGCTGCTCATGCAGGTACACCACGAAATGCGTCCCGGTTTCTCCGCCCGCTCCGGCCCCTGCCACGCCGCCCAGGCTGTCGACCGGAAAGACGGTTCCGCCCGCGGTGACGGTGAAGCCTGTCGACGGAAGGATGGTGATAGGCTTGTTGAAATACAGTTCTATTTCGTCAAGGTAGCCGCCGCCGTTGACGTCGCGCGTGACCGCGGAGTCGAGCGACGACGGCGGACCGATGATGACAATGCCGAGGCTGTCTGCTGCCAGGGAATCCTGAAATACCCCGTTGACAAAGCGCGCCGCCCGGGCTATGACCAGGCCTGACTCGTTGTGAGCGGCGTTGCTGGCGTCATAGTAAATCACGGAAATGTTGCTGCTCTGCGTAAGCGGATGAAGGGTATTGGTCACACTCCAGTCGGAAGATTCTCTTCCCCGCCCGTTTCCGTACCTGTCGTACCCGATGGAATAGATCGTTGTATGGCCGTTGGGGTACACGAGGGTGTCTGTGCCGGTGAGGTGCACCCCCGTGGCAGATTCAAGGCTTAACGTGTACAAATCTCCGGGCAGGAGTTTGAACGGCTCGGTGACGGCAGTGACACCCTTGAGGTTGACGGACAGCTGGTGCAGCGTGTCGGTGTACGGCGCGTTGTAGAGAGCCACTTTCACCGTGTCAACACCGTTTGTAAAGCACTCCGGTGTTAGGATCGAAACATCCGTTCCTGCATTAAGGATCGTGCTCCCCTGGCCGGTGGTTATGGTCGGGGCGGGCTGCAAAGCAGAACCTTTGCCGAGCGTGTCACGATAGAGAGCAGCGGAGTCTCCGGAATAGCAATACGAACCCGACACAAGCCCGTCATTATTGGATATTTTGACAACAGCAACTATCGTGTCTCCGGCAATGCGAGCCGCCGGCGGCGTGAGCAGCGTAAAGGTCACCGTAGAAGGTGTGGCTCCCGAGGCCGAACTCCGGCCATACCCGGCAATTGGCAGCAACAATGCCGTTGCCAATACCGCTCCCCTTTGTACTACGTGAACAAGCGTCGAGAGCTTTTTCATCAGCCCCTCCCATCGCTGGTTGTTCGACGTCTCCATGTTTTCACAAAGAGCGCGTCCTTATCTGCCCACAAATACTTTGTGCCTGATCAGTTTCTCCCCCGCCCGTATTTCTATCAGGTACAGGCCGTTGGAAACGCGGTTGCCGTGAAGGTCGGAGTAATTCCAGAAAAAACTGCCGTTGCCCCGGGCAGAGTTGGCGAATTGCGCCAACCGTTTCCCATTTACGGAATAGACCGCCGCGCTCACTTCCCCTTTGTCGTAACCGCCGAAAACAATCGAGCAGAATGTGCGCGACGCTGTCAGCTTGACGAATGGCGCCACAGCCTTTGCCCGCGCGGTTTTTGCGCCCGTCGCAGCGATGTTCAAGCTGTCATAGGGCGCATACAGATCGTAGTTTCTGTTGCAGCTCACGTGCCAGAACCACAGGCCGTCACTCAGATCGGCAAGCGGTTTGAAGGTGGTATCGGCGACCGTCAGCGATGTTGCATTGGTGAAGCTCGTGTTGTCGGCAATCTCGATTTTATAACTTGAAGCATTAGTTACGGGATGCCATGCGAACAGAGGCCGGCTTGTCGAAACCGGACTGCCGTTGAACCGGATAAGGTCGGGAATGCTGTCCGGCACAATCAGGAATTGATCGATTGCCGACCACGTATCGACAAGGTTTGA
>DATFYJ010000198.1:0-11029 GCA_035315105.1 Chitinivibrionales bacterium | reverse complement strand
GGATGGCCCATCGCGATCTCGGGCTGGTCGCTGCTGCTCGGGTTCGGCTTTTCGGCCGCGACCGGCATTTTCTTCGGTTGGTATCCCGCGAGCAAGGCGGCGCAGTTGAATCCGATTGATGCTTTAAGATATGAGTAGTTTTTTCTCCAAAGTTTGAAATTCTCTTGGTGGGGGAAGTGTACCCCGTCGGGTACTTCCAAGGGTCGTCCCCCTAGGGTTCAGCCAACCGGCGCAATGTAGGGGCACATCATGATGTGCCCTTGCCTTTTTGTTGCGCCGGTTGTCTGAACCCATACCCCCTCGTGGGTAGCCCCCAAGAGAGTTGATTTGCAAGAAAGAAACCTTGGCTGCGGGGGCACCGAGAAGAGTAGTTGAAAGGTTGATAAGTTGAGTAGTTGAGAAGTTTGAGATTCGAAGATAGCGCCCTGGCTGATGTTTTATGGATACCGATTGGCGTGAGAAGAAGTAATTGACTGAATGGAATTCTGTTGCCGCGCGTTAGGGGCGACTGGAGGTCCCGCCAAAGCGGGATGCCGCCCGGACCCGGCCCTGTGGGCCATAGGGCCGTGGCGGCTCGAGGCCGAAGGCCGACGACCCTTGGAAGCACCCGAAGGGGTGGACCGGAAGGAGAACCGACCCGACCCCGAGCGAAGTCGAGGGGGAGGGGAACGCCCATTTTCATTAGTCTTGTATTTGTAAATACTTGCTTATTTAAGAGCCTTTTCGCCCATAATCCGGTATATTACCATATAGACCTTCTTAGGAAACCATCAAGTTTACGGTTTCAAGCCCTCGTTCTTTTCTAAGATCCGAGGGCTTTTTTATTTGTTAAGCAATTATGTCTGTGATGGGGCGTAATGCTCAAATGCCCTTAAAAAAGGAAGCATGAATTTGAAAAAAATCCTTCTTACCACAGTATGTGGACCTTTCGGCGCTGACACGGATGACTGCACCCGCCATGTGATGCCTGAGCTCTTTCATGCCCAGGTGACGCGGGCGCAGGGAATCTTCAGCCTTCGGTCCACCTATATTTCCTACGGCCTGGAGTACATAGCGGAAAACATAACCACTCCCGCAACGGTGATGCAGTATCCGACCATGAGGCAGTTCGCGCACGAACTTGAAAAGGGATACGATTATGTGGGAATCAGTTTTGTCATCGCCACGTTCGGCAAACTAAAGAAAATGTGTGCCATGGCACGGAAGGTTTCGCCGGGTTCCAAGATCATCCTGGGCGGATACGGCACCATGCTCCCTGAATGCGATCAGTACGGCGACCACGTATGCCGGGGCGAAGGCGTCGGCTTCATGCGGCTGCTTCTCGGTGAAGTCCACAACGATGAGCCCAACAAGCACGTCGTGTGCTTTACGAAAACCAAAATCGCCGGCGTCCCTCTCTTGAGAGGCGCGGTGGTGCTGGCCGGGCTTGGTTGTCCGCACGGATGCGAGTTCTGCGCATCATCCCATTTTCACAAAATGCGCCATATCCCGCTCCTGCACACTGGGGCGGAACTGCACCGGGAAATCGCCAGGGTGCAGAAAGCCCTGGGCAAGCAGAGCCTGCCCATCGGCGTCATCGAGGAGGATTTCCTGCTCCAGAAAAAGCGCGCGCTCGAATATCTCGACTGCCTGAAAAAGGACCCGCAAAGCCAGGTGCGGCTTTCCTGTTTCGCAAGCGCACATTCGGCGGCGCAATGGGACCCCAAGGACCTGGTACGGATGGGCATCGAGACCGTCTGGATCGGGGTCGAATCCAGGCAGGCCACTTACAGCAAATTAAAAGGCATCGACGTGAAAGCCGTTTTCGAAACGCTCCACTCCCACGGCATCAACACCCTCGCCTCCCTTATCATCGGGCATGATTTCCAGACCGTTACAAACGTGTGGGAGGACCTTGACTATCTTGTATCGCTCAACCCGAGCCTGAGCCAGGTTCTTATTATGACCCCCGCCTGCAGCACCCCGCTGTTCGACCGTCTCAAGGGTGAAGGCAGGATGCTTGACGTTCCTTACCGGCATTGGGACGGGTTTCACCTGACGTTTAAGCACCCCCATATCGGCAAGCCGGAAATGGAACAGCTGATCCTTGATGTTTACGATGAGGAATTCCGCAGGCTGGGTCCGTCGCCGATACGATACATAGAAAAGCAATTGCAGGGATACCTGATGTTCAAAGACTCGGCCGACCCGCTTCTTTTGCGGCGGTCCGAGCAATACAAACAGGGATGCCTCGACGCGCTGCCGATTTTTCCCACTGCCGTGCGGTATGCGCCCACCCAGGCCATTGCCCAATGGGTCAAAACCGTCGAACAGTCGATACGCTCCGAAATGGGAAGCGGCAGCGTAAAGAATAAGCTTCTGACAAGCGTCGTGCCGGCTCTTGCGTATGTGGAAAAGCTCAAGCAGAAATACCTCGGGTATTCGCAGCCGAGGCTGCAACGCACCCGCTACAGGATGTCGAAGAGCCTGTTGTTCCCTGTGTCCATTACGGGGCGCGGTACACTCACGATAGAGCCGAGACTGCAGCATGCGTCAAGCCACCCCCTTGTCGTTGACCTCCAGGGCGCTTTCAACAGGCTGACGGCAACAAAGCTCAAGAAAAGGGTCAACGTGTATCTGAGGGAGAACAGCGGGAATCTTGCAATAAATTTTTGCGGCGTGACAAGCACCGAACACGGTTCGCTGCTTTCGTTTTTGAAAAGACTCAAAGGTGATGAAGCAAGAATCAAGCTTGTAAGCATTGATTCTTCGCAGACAGACATGGCTGATGTGGTGGCGTATGCGAAAAACTACTTTCAGGTATTCATGGATGTCGAATGCCTGACAGCGAGTTTTGCATAGCCGGTTTATGACTCACCGTCAAGGAAGGTAGTTGAAACCTTAAACGCCAGACGCGAATACAACCTTACTAACCTGAAAAAGGCCCCGGTTATTAACGGGGTCTTTTTATTTGTCTGACGCAAATATTTTTCACGAATAATAGACGCGCAACGCAACTAGCATGCCTTAGGAAACGTAATGACAATGCCGGCCGGGCAAGGAAATCTGGTATGCAAGAAAACCTGATAGCGGGAATAGACATCGGCTCGACAACCACCGCGGTTGTTCTGCTGGACAAAGACGGGTCCGTCATTTTCAAGGACTATCAATTCCACAATGGCAATGTGTATGCCGTCCTGGAAGATGCGGTGGGCAAATTCCCTGTTCAAACCCTTGCCGCCGTCGGCGTTGTCGCAGAGAAGGGCCGTGAATTTTTCAAGTCCGGCATTGAGGTCAATGAGCAGGTTGCCATCATCGAGGGAGTAAAACACTATGTCCCCAAACCGGGTTCGATAATCACCATTGGCGGCGAAACCTTCTGCCTTATCCTTTTTGATCCCGACGGACAGTACAAGAAATACATATCCAATTCCGCATGCGCGGCAGGAACAGGTTCTTTTCTGGATCAGCAGGCTGCACGGCTCGGACTTTCCGGAAGCGCGGAATTAAGCGAACTCGCGCGGAGCTTTACAGGAGTGCCTCCTAAAATAGCCACGCGCTGTGCGGTTTTCGCCAAGACAGACCTGATTCACATGCAGCAGAAGGGATATGACCTGGCCACCATCGCAGCCGGTCTTTCTCTCGGCATTGCACAGAATATCTGCAACACCCTTTTCCACGGCATTGAATTGCTTGAGCCCATTGTGGTTGTGGGCGGCGTGAGCAAAAACAAAAATGTTCTGCATTACCTGCAGGAGGAAATCCGCCACCCCCTCCAGGTGCTCCCCGACAGCGAATACATGGGAGCCATCGGCGCCGCATTGATTGCCGGCCGTCAAGGCTTGCTGCAGAAACAGCGGACTTCTTTTGCAAAAGACAGCCTGCTTACCACCGCCGGCCATGTAAAATCATACCATTATCCGCCGCTGTCCGAACTAAAAAGCGCTATGCCGGACTTTTCGGCCTGGCAGTCGTATGTGCAGCACGACGTGGAAATTGACATATACGAACCTCTGAAGAAAAACGCGGTCATCGAGTGCTATCTGGGGATCGATATCGGCTCCACGAGCACAAAGGCAACGCTCATGAACCGCGGTAGGAACGTGGTGGCCGGCCTTTATACCCGCACCGGCGGACAGCCGATTACGGCGCTTCAGAGAATCACCCGGTCAATGGAAGACCTGGAAAAGCGCTTCGAAGTTCAATTCACCCTTCTCGGGACTGGCACCACCGGGTCGGGCCGCAAATTCATTCAAAAGGTTTCCCGGGCGGAATATGTGGTTGATGAAATCACTGCCCATGCCCGTGCCGCGTATCACCTGAGGCCCGACATCGACACCATCATCGAAATCGGCGGGCAGGACGCAAAATTCACCGTCATGCACAACGGCAACGTCACCTTCTCGGTGATGAATTATGTGTGCGCGGCCGGAACCGGAAGTTTCATTGAGGAGCAGGCGCGGCGGCTCGGGGTAACGCTTGACGAGTATGCGGCCCTGGCCGAAAACCACGCCGCGCCTCTTATCAGCGACCGCTGCACGGTCTTTATGCAGAGGGACCTGAGCCACATGCTGAGCCTCGGCTACAGCCGCGAGGAGCTTCTGGCGGCCGCGCTCCATTCGGTGAGGGACAACTACCTGTCAAAAGTCGCCCATGTCAACAAAATCGGTTCGCATATCACGTTTCAGGGTGCAACGGCAAAGAACCATGCCCTGGTGCGTGCGTTCGAACAGAAACTGCAGAAGCCCATTTACGTATCGAAATTCTGCCACCTCACCGGAGCGCTCGGCGTGTGCCTTAAAATGGCGGACGCGGACATGACGGGAACGTCCCGTTTCAGGAAGGACCTGCATACCGAGCAGATCGTGAGCGGCGAATATGTCTGCGGCTTCTGCAACAATAACTGCAAGATCAAAACAATCGAGATTGAGGGCGAGACGGTGGGGTGGGGATATCTCTGCGGCAGGGACGAGCACGACCCGGGATTTCAGAAGAAGGCGCGGTCCGGGTTTGACCTGCTCCGGAACCATCGCAAAGTTTTTGACGTTTCCAAAGATGCCCGGCAGGAGAAAATTTCTTCGACGGATGTCAACCTGTTTCGCGAATTCAGGCAGGGTGGGATACAAGCCGTGGTGCGCCATCCCGGACGGTCTCTTGCCAGCATCCGCAACCGCATCCAGCTCAATGGGTTCGCATTGCGCAAGGAGATATTCTCCTTCGGCGTGATGCCGAGGGACAAGGAAACCGTTCGCACTCCTTCCCTTACCATCGGACTAGCCGCCACCCTCACCATGCTCGAATACATTCCCTTATGGGAACTTTTCTTCAAGCGGCTCGGGTTTGCAACAGTCGTTTCATCCACGGAGCAAAGCCATGTTGCGCGAGGCAAGGAAATCCAGGGGGCCGATTACTGCGCGCCCATGACGGATTTTCACGGCCATATCAGGGAGCTGGCCTCAAAGGCCGACTACATTTTCTATCCGCAGCTTCTCGAAAACACGACCTGGAAGGAAGAGCGCTCCTACTGCTATTATTGCCATTATGCGGTGCCCATCATCCAGAACATACCCGGACTCGACTGCACAAAAAAAATGATCGCTCCGGTCCTGAACCTTGAAAAAGACATTGACGAAACGATACGCACGGTGTTTCTCCATCTCCCCGATGCGGTGAAAAGAAAAACATCATTTGTCAAGGTCGAAGCCGCTTTTTACATGGCCTGGGACTGGTATCGCCAGCGGAAGGCCGATCTTTTGGACATGTTCCGCGACCAGGCCGGGGCATCCAACGATATCGGCGTGGTCTTTATCGGCCGTCCTTACCTTGTTCTGCATCAAGCGCTCAACAAGGGGCTTCCGGCCAAACTGGCGGACATGGGCATTCAGTCTTTTTACATGGACATGGTCCCTGTCGATGATGCAAACCTTGTCGCGGCCAGGGACTTTGTCCGGTTGAACCACTGGCATTACGGCAACCGGATCATCAAGACCGCGGAGACGGTCGCGCAGACCGAGAGGCTGTTCCCCATATATGTCACCGCGTTCAAGTGTTCGCCCGACTCCTTTCTTCTCGGGTATTTCAAGGACATTATGGAATACTATCAAAAGCCCTACCTCATTTTGCAACTGGACGAGCATGAGGCAGGCGAAGGCTACGATACGCGCTTGGAAGCCGCCGTGGAAACATTCCTCAATTTCCGGGACACGGGAATGAGAAAGCACAAACCGGCTATAACATTCACAAAGTCGTTTGAGGATAAAACATATTTGCTGGCCGGATACGATTTGTTAAGCGCGCGTTTTATTCAAGGTGTGTTTATCCATGCCGGCATCAAATCTCTTATCATCGAGCAGACACCGGACACGGCCACCAAGAGCCTTCAATTCAACGACGGCCAGTGCCTGCCGGTGAGCGCGTTGACGCAGGGGATACTGCATACGATCCGCAGCCACGGCCTGGACCCGGCACAAACGGTCTTCTTCAGCAACAGCAACGCCGAACTCTCCTGCAACCTTCCCCAGTATCCGGTCATGATAAAACAGACGTTGGAAAAAATCGGACAGGGCATGGAAAAAGTCGATATCATGGTCACCGATTTTCTCCCCACCGATCTGCCGCTGGGAATTGTCTATGGAATCTCCATGGCCCATGTTCTGGCAGGACTGGTGCAGAAGATAGCCCACAAGATCCGTGCGCGGGAAAAAACAAAGGGGGAAACCGACAAATGCCTTGCTGCTGCAGCGGACCGGCTGGCCGCGTGCTTTAGCGCGGGCACGTCAAAGGAAGAAGCCTTTAAATCGGCGGTCAGCGACTTCTTGAAAATCGAGCAGCACTACAGACCCCTGCCGCAGGTGGGTATTGTCGGCGATCTGTATGTCCGTGACAACGATGTTTTTAATCAGGACCTGATACGCCACATTGAGGAAATCGGCGCCGAAGCGATTACCGTGCCCTTTATCGATACGATGAACCTCCAGGTGGATTTGTATTTCAAGACCCAATGGCAGGACGGCCGCTATCTCAACCTGCTGAGGGACAAGGTCGCCTACAACATGCTCACTGCATTCAATCGGAAGCTTAATGCCATTGCAAAGCCGATTCTGCACAACGGCACGAGCGGGCTCGCCAGTGATCCGCTACAGTATCTTCAAAAACATTCCTTGACGATCCGGCATGCGGGCGAAACTTCCGAGAACCTTCTCAAGGTGTATTATCTCAAGGAAAACTATCCGGACCTCAAGCTCATCATCAATGCGTACCCGATCTTCTGCTGTCCGGGACTGATAAGCGAGGCCATTTACAAGAACGTTGAAAAAGAAATCGGGATCCCCATCGTGTCCATCACCTACGACGGGACCCGGGCGGACAAGAACAAGATCTTGAACCCGTACCTGTATTTCCTGCATAAAGCAGTTGCCGTCGGATCACAAAAGGAAAAATAAAAATGGACCTGAAAACAGCCCTTGCGGGCTTCACCGTGCTGACCGGCGCGGAACTGTCCGATATTTCAGAGGACCTCAAGGAATACGGCCAATCCATCCATGATGTCTTGGAAGGACTTATTGAACCGGATATCTTCATTGCCAATCATCTCTCCTGGCTCTTTCTGCAGAAATACGGGCTGGATGTCGAGGGGTTTGACGCAAAGGAAAGCTACGACTACTTATACAGGAACATGGAGGAATGCAAGGCGTTCCGCCGATACTGGGAGAGAATACACGGCCACAACCTGCTTACCCTCGATAACCTTGACCAAGAAGCACTCGCGCAGATCGCCGGCCTGCTTGGATTGCAGGACGGCGAACGGTTGCTGGACATCGGCTGCGGAAACGGCTATCTCACCGAGTATCTTTCGGACTCGGCAAACGTCATCGCGATCGGCATCGACATCTCCCCGGTTGCCATTGAACTGGCGAATAAAAGGACCCTCATGAAAAAAGCCAGACTGGAGTTCAAGATCGGGGACATCAACAACCTGAAAGCCTTTCCCGATTTCAACTCCATTACCGTCATTGAAGCGCTGTATACGGCGCATGATATCGGCAGCGTGCTGTGGCGGCTTAAAGCCATGCTGCTGCCGAAGGGCAGGCTGCTTTTGGTGATCAACCAGACTTCCAAGGACCCGGCGCACAAAACTGTTCTGCTGGCGCCGGAAAATACCGACCTGGCGCTTGAACTGACCAGGCTCGGGCTCTTCTTCAAGGCAGTTGACATTTCAGATGGGGACATCTCGTTTCTCACCAGGAGCGTTGCGGATCTTGCGAAGTGCGAAACCGAGTTTCGCCAGGAAGGCTTCGGCGACTTCTGGGCCGACCGGATCATCCACGACAGGGCGTCGCTTCTGGAAACGCAACTAGGGCATTTGAAGCGGTATATTTATCTGGCATCAAACTAATTAATTAAATGTTTCTTGAGGGGGGAAGTGTCCCCCTGGCCCCAAGCCTCCTCGCCACGCTGCGCGCGTCTGCTGGGTCTTGGGGCACACCCCCTCGTGGGTAGCCCCCAAGAGAATTGATTTGCAAGAAAGAAACATCCGCTGCGGGGGCACCGAGAAAGAGAGTTGAAAGTTGACGGTTGGCAGTTGACAGGAGGATGAAGAAACAAGGCGTCCTTGCGAGCGCTGCGAAGCAATCTCCCGAATAAATATCCCGGTCGATTTTCTGAGCATTCCGATTGGCGCAAGAACAGCTTTTTGACATAAGAGATTCTTATTGCCGCGCGTTAGGTGGACCGGCAACGAGGCGAATAGCCGAGCCCGAAGGGAGACCGACCCGGCCGAAGGCCGGGGAACGCCCAAATCTTTACTTTATCCTGTTTTATAGCGTTACCCAAATATGTAACGGATAACGCATCCCCGCCTCTTATTTCCGCCAAAAATAGCTTTTTGAGTTGTATACTTATAAGGGAAGAGCTCTTTGGTAATACATGCGACATTTTTTAATCCATTATCACTTCCAAAAGGGGGAGGGAACAATGAGAAAGGTAGTGTGCGCTCTCGGAATCGTCCTTGGCTTGTCAATCTCGGGCCTGCACGCCCAGGTGGCCGGTTCGTTTCCCGTCATTTTCAATAACCTTGCCAATGCCACCTATCCGGACAGCCAGATCTACATCTATTCCATCGGCATGACAGGCAACCAATGGTGCTACATGACCAAAGACGGCACCATGAATCCTATGTCCGCGGCAGACGCCACCGCGCCCGGACATCTGACCAAGAACGGCAAGAATTATCCCAACTACAATTTCCGTCTTTCCGAGGCCCAGAATTTCAGGATACCTCCGTCCGTCGGCGGCGGGCGGATTTACATGGGTGTCGGGTCACCGCTTTACATGACGGGTGACGCCGGCGGCGTCCAACTGCCTGACCCCAACAACCCCGGCGATCCCAACGACGACGTGTACTACGATTGGTTCGAGTATACCTACATTTACAATCAGCTTCAATTCGGCGGCAACACGACCCAGGTGGACCTCTTCGGCTTTCCTTATGTCGCAATAGTCAGACAGGACGCCGGCAACGGCGTCACGAACAGTTTTCTTGACAGCTGCGGCATCAATATTCCCAGGGACCAGGTAATCAAATATTTTCAGGACAGTATGTCGGCGCCGTTTGACAGCTGCATACGGTCGCACCGCGTTGTGGCGCCGCGTTCGTCGGCTCAGTTCGGCGCGGGCCACACCTACGCGAACTACCTGAAGCCCTATCTCGATTCGCTCTGGACATTGTGGAAGACCGCCCCGCTCAGTTTCTACAACGGTACCCAGCATTATATCGGCACGGTCGACGCCAACGGAGTTCTGCAGTTCACCGGCGCAGAGGCCGGATCCATGGCGGAACCCACCACGCAAGCGGTGTGGGCCTGCGCAGGCTTTCCTGGATATGTCGGGGCAGCGCTTTCCGCAGCCATGAACCGCGGCGTGGCAGGCAATGGCGCCGACTTCTACGTTCCGTCAACGTACTACAAAAGGAGCCCTTACAAAAACGAATTTTCAAAGGTCCTGCATGACATCAGCATTCATCATCTTGCCTATGGCTTCGGTTACGACGATAACAACAACCAGAGTTCGGTGTTGATTGTAGGCAGTTCAAAGCCGCTTACGTCGCTTACCATCACCTTTGAGCCGTTTGTAACATCTACCAGTGCCATCGTTCCTGAGCACAAATCGGTGATGAACAGGCCCGCGATACGGTACTTGTCAAATTATCAGATCGTTCTTGGAAATGTAGGTCCGGTTGAAAACGTCTCGGTTGTTGCATTGAATGGAAAAATTGTTGTAAAAAACGCGCTTGTAAACAACAATGTGGTGAGTTTGAAAGGCCTGGCAGGTGGAACATACTATGTACAGATAAAGGACAAGGCCGGGAATATTGCTTCGGCAATGGTGTTCAAGAGGTAACGCATCAAGTACAATATGTGATTGGGCGGGGGAAGTTTACCCCTTTGGGTTCAGCCAATCAGGGTAATGGGGGGGGCGCATTCCAATGCGCCCCTGTTTATTTTATGCGCCGGTTGTCTGAACCCATACCCCCCCCTCGTAGGTAGCCCCCTAGAGAGTTGATTTGCGAGAATCAAGGAAGCCCTCACCCCGCCCTCTCCCTAAGGAGAGGGAGAAAATATGGAGTGATGAGGATTGTAGTGGCACCGAGAAAAAGAGTTGAAAAGGTGAATAGCTGAAAGGTTGAAGAGGTGAACAATCAAAGAAGAAGCCTTGACTGATTTATTGCGGATACCGGTTGGCGCGAAAAGATGTTGTTGACAGAATAGCTTTCTTCTGCCGCGCGCCAGGCAGGACTGGAGGGTGAGCTGGAGCGAATTGCCGGCCGACCCCTCGCCGAGCCGGAGCGCCGAAGGCGCGGAGACCACCGCCGCAGGCGGCCCGGAGGGCGCGAAGCGTGAACGCGACTTGGGGCGGTCCGGCAACGAGGCAAAAGCCGAGCCCGGAAGAACGGCCGCCGCTGCGAAGCAGCGGGGCGCCCAAGTGTTTTTATTCTATTGACAAAGAGCGGGGGAACGCCCAACTGTTAATTTATTTTATTAGATAATAATTA
>DATFYJ010000197.1:0-3609 GCA_035315105.1 Chitinivibrionales bacterium | reverse complement strand
CGTCCTTCATGGAAATAAGTCTCCTGCTGAATAACCGGGCAAGATCCTGATTCATGGTCTGCATGCCGTACTTCTGCCCGATTTCCAGCATTCCCTGCATCTGATGGACCTTGTCGTCGCGGATCAGCGAGCGGATGGCCGTGTTTGCCACCAGCACTTCACAGGCGAGAGCGCGGCCGCCCCCGATCTTCGGCACGAGCGTCTGGCTCACGATCCCTTCGATCACCATCGCGAGCTGAGCGCGAATGGTCGATTTCTGGTCCGAGGGAAAAACATCGATGATGCGGTTGATCGACTTAATGGCGGAGTTCGTATGGAGCGTGGCGAGCGTGAGATGGCCCGTTTCCGCAATGGAAAGCGCGGCCGAGATGGTTTCGAGGTCGCGCATCTCGCCGATGAGCACGACGTCCGGGTCCTGGCGCAGGGCCACCCGGAGCGCGCTGGCGAACGACTCGGTGTCCTGGTGCACTTCCCGCTGGTTGATGATGCATTTCTTGTGCTGGTGCACGAATTCGATCGGGTCTTCCACGGTGAGAATGTGGCCTTCGAGATCGTTGTTGATCTTGTCGACCATTGCAGCAAGCGTCGTGCTCTTGCCGCTGCCGGTCGGCCCTGTTACAAGAATGAGTCCGTTCGGCCTCTCGGTGAACTTGCCCACCATGCTTGGCAGGCCGAGTTTCTCGAGGGGCTGGACAAGATAGGGTATCTGACGAAAGGCTCCGGCAGTGCACCCGCGCTGAAGATACACGTTGGCGCGGAATCGCGAGAGGTTCTGGATGCCGAACGAGAAATCCACTTCCTTTTTCTGTTCGAACGTCTTTTTCTGCTGCTCGTTCATCACGCTGTAGCTGAGTTTGAGGATCTGGTCGGCATTGAGCTTGTCGGCGCTCATCGGTCTGAGCCTGCCGTCCACGCGGAACAGAGGGGGAGCACCGGCAGTGAGGTGCAGGTCGGACGCAAAAAGATCGATCATCTGCTTGAGCAATTCGGGCATGGTGGGCATAGGGTTAAAAACTACTTTCAAGAAGAAGTGAAGAGAACAAAATAGCGCTGTTTGTTGCGCGCCATATCGACGGACATCAATACGACGGAAATCCGCACACCAAAATAGTACTGTATTTCCGCGGAATTTGCAAGAGATCACGTGATACGGACGATGGTGGCACAGCATGCGCTTGACTTGACGTTACGACCGATTTATTATTACAGCATAACGGCGGAGCGGTTCCGCTCGGCGACCTCCGCGCGGCGCGGCCCACGACGGCTGCAAGCGACGGGAACCGTTTTTACGGCCGGGCTTTGCAAACTGGAAAGGTGTTTCGCTTATGATGTCGGTCACGTTTCTCCGCAATGCATGCATCGCGGTGGTCCTTGTGCTCCTGAATTCGAATTACGCAATGTCGAAGCGTCCGCCGGACGGCGGGCCGCAGGAGCACAAGATTGTGCTGGCGCTCAACGACAAGGCGGCCGGCGAAACGTTTCTTGACACGCTCAACAGGGGGCGGGAGGCGAGTCTTTCCGACAAGGACTTCAATCCCATTATCCCCGAGACGACAACGGTGTCCGACAGGAACGGCCCGGCGGAAGTGCCGAACGGTTTTCGCGTGCAGTGTTTTGCTTCAAGCCAGATTGAGCGCGCCCGTGAGGAACAGAAGGCGATTGAGTCGAAAGTCCGTTATCCGGTGTACATCGTTTTCGCCGCGCCGTACTACAAGCTGCTCGTCGGCGATTTTGTAAAGCGGGCCGAGGCCGACGCCGTTGCCGCTAAGATGAAGGAACTCGGTTACGCCGATGCCTGGGTGATGCGCACGAAGGTTCGGACAAAGCAGTAGCCGGCTTTACCGCGGGAACCAAAGGTCATCGGGTCGCCGCGCCTGCCGTCGCGAAAAAACTATTCCTTTTTCAAATCGACGGTAATGATGCCCTGGGAAGGGACGCCGGGCGACACCCGCTTGTCCTGCCTGAGCAGGGTGGGAGACTGGTGTCGGGCGGTGTCCGGGGACTTCTGCGCGGCGGTCACGGCGACGGAGGCCGCAGGCTGAGACGCTGCGGGCGTCTTCAGCTGGGAAGCATAGGTGCCGGACGTCCTGGCCTGGAAATATGCAAAGGTGAAATAGCCTCCGGCGCTCAGGCCGAGGGCGAAAATCAGGGCCGACAGCGCCGCTCGTTTGATCCAGGCGACGGAGAAAATGCCCATCGTCGTCGGGACCGCAGGCCTGCAGCACAGTGATATAATCTTGTCGTCGAGGTCGGGAGAGGTGTCTTCGCAAAGGAGGGTGTAAAACTTTTTTTTCTCAAGGGAATACTGGGAGAATTCTTCTTTGCAGGGCGGACAGGCTGCAAGGTGCTTTTGTAACTCGTCCGCCTGCGCCTTGTCCAGTTCCCCTGACGTGAACAACAAGCCGGCTTCCTCACACTTACTGCAATCCATGGATACCCCTTTTCTTGAGTTCCTTCCTGATGTTCTTCAAAGCAAGTCTCATTCTGCCCAGGGCGGTGTTAATGGGGCAGTTCATTATCTGCGCTATATCTTTGAATGGAACATCGCCCAGTTCTCTGAGTAAGAACACTTCCCGCTGCATCGGTTCCAGCGTCCGCACCGCTTCGTTGATCACGGCGTTGAGCTGTTTGTTGGCCAAACCAAGGTCCGGAATGTCCGGCCCTTTTCCGAGTGATCGGTCGGTGTCGAGAATATGTTCGTATTCTACTTTTACATGCCTGAAGTAATCTATCGTGCGCTTGTGCGCGATGCCGAAAATCCAGCTGAGAAAGTTACGCTCCCTGTCGAACTGCTCGGCATTCCGCATTGCTGCAAGAAACGTGTCCTGCAACAGATCCTCCGCTATTTCCCTGTCGCCGGTCATTCTCACAAGGAAACCGAACACCCGGTTTTTGTACCGCTCGTAAAGCGCGGAGAACCCGGCCGTGTCTCCCTTCATCCATTGGTCGAAAAGAACATGATCTTCGAGCAAGCTATCCATGACTACGTCCGCCTCAAAAAAATTATTGCATTTTTCTTAAAGGTTTATTACATGAGCCCCAGGTCGGTGAGCGCCCAGGTATAGGCTTCTTTCTTGAAATCGACGATTCTGTCAAGGACGACGGCCGGAGGTTCCCACGACCAATCGTCGAATTCCGCCGGTTGATGCCGGAACCCTATCACGCGGTCGCTGCCCAAAAAATCGACAAGCACCCATTGCTGCGACTGGCCGGCGTAGTCCGGGTGCTTGTGCTTTGTGCCCTTTGGAAATTTGTAGACGTATGGTCCCGGCGCGACCTTAATAACCGATACGTTGCTGATGCCGGTTTCCTCTTCGAGTTCGCGCCGCATTTCGGAAACAAGCTCGGCGCCCGGGTTAATGCCGCCCTGCGGCAGCTGCCATCCGGAATCGGGCGGATAGCCCTTTCTGTGGCACAGGAGAAGGAGGTTTGTCCCGGCCTTGCGGACCGCTATGCACACATTGGGGCGAAAACCTGCCACGTGAAGCACCGCCGCGGTCAGCGCCTCTTTGCCTCTTCCTTTATCTCGGCGTTGTTCGGGTCAAGCTGCATAGCCTTGTCGAGATTCTGCTGGTAGAGCGAGGTGTTCTTCTGCTGCTTTGCCAGCCG
>DATFYJ010000196.1:0-2330 GCA_035315105.1 Chitinivibrionales bacterium | reverse complement strand
TTTAATCATGAAATTCATAATAGCTAACCTCCGATAAGGGTTAACATGCTTTGTGATCGTTTCGAGAGGCGGCCCCTATTGAAGAACCCTGCCCCAAGTGGCGGGGATTCTTCCATAACTAGGGAAAATGTTTACTTCTTGTTCGCCCGCTAACCCCCGCCCCGAGTGGCGGGGAAAGCGCGGGCTGGGTTATTCAAACAGTACCTTTGTTGGTGCGCCCAACGTGCTTTGGGCGTTGGATTTCGTGCCGGGCACCTTTTCTGATCGCCGAACTAAATCGAGTTCTCGTTCCACCCGATCAAGATACTCTTGCGTGTGTATTACAATATGGTAAATGCGCTTGGACGTGGAGGCCGAATCGTCAGTTTATCCTAGTGCACTCATTTTCGTTTTCCCCTGTCGGGGTCACAATTCAGATTCTTCCAAGCGTTGTCCGTTTCGTGATCTGGCCTCTGTGGTGTTAGTGGCCGGAGCGACTATCCTCGCTCCTTCTACTCGACCTGTAGCCTCGTGTTAGAATATGTTCGCGTCGAGCTGCATGGTAAAGGTGGGCGCTGAGGCATTGGTGTAATGATAAAAACCGTCGTTGTAAAAGTCAACGCCATATATCACGCTCACGTTCGGAGAAAAGCTCCAGGCACAGGCCAGGCTCAACGCGCCGTATCCGCTCCTGCCGCTTTGGTAGTCAACGGAAAGCCATAGCTTGGGCGATATTTCGTTCATGGTCCTGTCCCAGGCCGCCATAACGCCCACATTGTCCATGACCTTCGGATCGCTTGCGGCCGCAAAGAGTGCCTTATTCGAGGCAACCGCACCGACATAAGGACCGACATTCACCCGTCCCAGCTTCCAAATCGTTTTCCCCATGAGCGCGTAGACGAGATTGAACTTCGTTCCAAGACTCGGTTCCGTAGTTGCGTTCGCATCATAATTCCTTGTCCCGAAATCATACCCGCCGATGGCGAACGCCGGCTGATATTTGAAAAATGCGTCCTCCGGAGTGCCTATCTTGGCGTTGAACAACCACGGGTAGGTGTGGGCTCCGCTAAAATCCCGATAGTCGACGCCTATTTCTGCCTGGATCTTCTTGAACGGAAGAACACCTACTGTTGCATAGCCGTCGGAAACGAGTCCATCGTTTCTCAGATTGAGATATGCGTCCCATCCGAAATGCAGGTTCAAAAATGGCTGGATGTCCGTTGCCGGGATCCAGATGAACGTCGACGGCGTGGCTTTCGCATCGGGTGCGAACCATAATACCGTTGCCACAATTGCAAACAATGCTGGTAGTTTCTTCATGATATGTCCTTCACAATGTGTTGTTGCCAAGATTTCGGCTCTTCCTATCCCGTCCAAGAGGCAAGCCCGTTAATTCTTCTTTGTCATGTCACAACGGAGAGCGAAGCGCTTGGGGAACTGGGCGGGGTGCCATGAAGGGCAATGAGTCGCCTAGCGCCCCCTACGACCGTTTTTGTCGCTATATCGCTTCAGATCCGCGTTCGAGGGTACTGCGTTAATATGGTTGAGAAGCGTATCGCTTCTGCAGTTCGACATTGACTTTGAGGACATTGACCATTTCCTCGCCCGCCAAACCTTTGAGCGGCGCAAACTCATTAGCTCGCAAAATTTGTTGGATTTCCTCGCGCACCGGCGTTTGGTCGCGATGCGAAAGTGAAGCCCATTTTGATGCAACGCGATCAAGCTGGAATTCGGCATTTTCGAACGTTATATGCGGGTCAAGCCCTGAAGCGGACGTCGTCACCATGTCGCCGGGAACAGGCTGAAGGTCGGCGTCGGGATTGTCCTGTCGCCACAGGTCAAAGAAAATTGATTGGATATCCGTTCCCTCGCTCACCGGGCCGATTTCAGAGACTGTTGCGCTGGTCTGGCCGGCATGCGTTACGGCCCCGGGAAATCTCCCGGGGTTTTCCTTTGAAAACGACGTGAAAAACGGCACCGCAAGGTCAATAGCGCCAGGCTTCGAAATTCCGGGGTTCTGTTTGGCAAATTGCGCCACGTCTAAAGGATGCGAAGCCGCCCATTTGTTTACATACCTGACGTGGCTGGAGTCTGCGGAAACCCAGGCCTGCGCAAGACCGCTATGGGCTGCTGCCCATTGCGCAACAATCGACGGCGTACCATGAAAAGCGTCTTTTTGAAACCACTGCTCGATGTCGGACCCAACAAGTCGGCCTGCCTTTGACCCGCTTTTATACCTGACAATGGGGCCGAGCACGGAGGCAACCCGGCCGCGCAGCGCGTAATTTGAGGCGGCGAGCGCGGCTGAAGCTGATGCCGCGGCATTGTACGATGCTGCCGAAGGACGCGGC
>DATFYJ010000195.1:0-2320 GCA_035315105.1 Chitinivibrionales bacterium | reverse complement strand
ATCCGAGAAAGACTGCTTGGTTTTGAAAGTTTGATTGAATTACTACGGGTCAATTATGAGCGGTTACGTTCTTTGCGTTCCGCTCCCGTGCAATTATCATTCTATTAGGCATAGGTCAAGAGGTTTAACCGGACAGGGTTGGCGAGAAATATAGGTTGATTTTATTTAATTGGGTATGCTACCTGTCAAAGGAAGATGATCTTCAGTGCCGAAAGGATGTTGAAACATTTGTATTGAAAGCTCTTTGGGCAAATCATAAAGATTGCCCTTCTTCTGTAAATGACAAAGTGAACAATACATGCAAGATAGTTCGGAAATTTATGATCGCAGATCCCGCACCGGGCTAAACCCAGCCGCCTTTGGAGTGCAGTGGAAACAATTTTCCCAATTTTTCGCCCCTCATTAACTTTCCTCAATTCGCGCCCCTTTTCGCCGACCTACCCGAAACACTCCTACTTTCTCAGGTTGTTTGCAATGTCTTTTGCCTTGCGTTAGGCAGGACCGGCGTGGTCCCGCAATAGCGGGATTGCCGGCCGACCCTCGCCGGAGGCGACTCGGGCGGTCCGGCAACGAGGCGAATAGCCGAGCCCGGAGGGAGGGCCGACCCGACCCCTGGGTCCTATTGAAGGGGAGGGGAACGCCCATCTTCTTGTTATAGCGATGAGAATTGTAACGATGAGAAAATCTATTATTGTCCTTACTTTACCACCATTGCATGCCAGTCCGGGAACACAAACGGCGCCCGGTCGTCGTAGTTGCAGCCGACGCGAAGATAGTACCTGCCGGCGGCAAGAGCCTGTGGCACGGTGAGGCCTGTGTCGTCCAGCGGGATGGAGATAAATGGGCTTGCGAAAAGGGAATCGTTCCCTATTTCAAACGCGTAGGCAATGGCGTTGGGCACGGCGTGCCAGGCGATGGTCGGCCGCGGCGCAGCAACGGTGTCAACCCGCGTGGTGAAGGAAACCGGCACGCCGGAGAGCGTTCGGTACAGCGTGCTTGCGTCGTTTGCCGATAATGCCCTTGAATAATAGAACACGTCGTCGAGCAGGCCGATGTAAAACGATTCGTCCTTGATGCCGTGTTTCCCGATCATGAGCGAGTCTGATATTGGATAGACCTCGCCCGTGACCGCACCCTGGTCGGAAAGCTTGCCGTCCACATACAGGAACACCGCGCCCTGCGAGCGCACCGCTATTGCAATGTGCCATTGCCCGTCGTTGAGCGTGTCGGGCGTGTCGTAGTAGCCGTGATTGCCCAGGAAAATGCGCAGTCTGTTGTCATGCATCGAAAGAAAAACGCCTGAGTTATACGGGTCGCCTAGGCCGGCGATGTCCATGCGGCCTTCCATGCTCGTGGAGGAGGCGGTTGTGTTGAACGCGATGCCGAACGTGAAATCGTTCGAATCGGTCATGGCATGAACCGTGGTGTCGGGGAGCAGCGCGGAAAGATGGTAGGTCCCATCCATTTTCAACGCACTCTTTGCATTGTAGAAACGGTCGGCAGCGAACTGCACGGGGCCTGACGAGGTGAGGTCGTATCCGTTGCCGGACATGTCTTTGACTGTGGACCCGCTCGCGGTCTGCTGGTCGAACGTGTAATAGAACCTGAGCCCGGCCTGCGGAACAACGGCGCCGCATGCCATGGAAATCAGAAGTGCGATCAGGAGAATCGGTTTCATGATGGTTCCTTTCCCTTTTTATCGTACAAGGTGGATGGCTGTCGCGATTCGCTGCGTTCCCGCCTCAAGCACGAGTATGTAGTTCCCGGCTCCAAGCTGCCCGCCCCGGTCGTTTTTCCGGTTCCAATCCGCCACGTACCAGCCGCCGGACGAGACATGGTTCGCCAAGCTGCGCACCAGCTCTCCGCGCAGATTGTAAACCTTGAGCGAAACGTTTCTCATGCCGCCGGCCGTGGGTATGGCGTAGCGGATCCGTACCATGCCGGACGACCGCAGGCACTGCGCTGCAAGCTGCATGGTCTTGATTTCACCTTTGACGCTTTTGTCTATTACTGGCAAATTGCCCTGCTGCGGCTGCGTTTCCAGGACAATGAGAGACGTGTACGGAGTGACGATCCGGTATTTCAACCCGAGCGTGACCACAGCCTGCTTGAGCTCCGCCTGTTCGCCGAGGAGTCTGATCTGGTCGAGAAGGTAATCCACCTTGGCAGCGGCCCAGAGTTGGGGAATGGATCGGTAATTGATTTTGGGCACCGGCAGGGTGGTGGTGAAAAACGTGTCTGCAAAGGCCGCGTTGTTGCGGGTCCCTGAGAAGATTGCCGGGTGCGCGCCCGGTTGCGTGTATCTGCCGAGCACTGACAG
>DATFYJ010000194.1:0-3334 GCA_035315105.1 Chitinivibrionales bacterium | reverse complement strand
CAATCGCCGCTTGACTCCACCCTAAGTTTTACACCATTTTTATGCAACGCTGGGGTAGACATAGCAACCCCGTTCCCAATACCGCGAACAGGAGCGCCGTGTGCAGCGCCATGGCCGAGTTACAACCTGGAATAAAATAATAGAGCAGCGGCACGCCGAAAACGTATCCGATAGCGGCCAGCAGGCCTAACCCGCCGACCAGCACGCCGATGGCTTTGAGCTCGGGAAATGCCTGGCCCGGTTTGATGATGACAACAAGGCCTGCCGCGGCGATCAGCAGGAAATTGATTATAGTGGGAATAGACGGTATTCCCGGCATCACGCTTCCAGCGTCACCGGGGTCCTTTACATACAGGCTCTCTAATCCGGTCTCGACGCCGAAAACGGCGGAGAAAAAGAGTAGTCCCATGAGAAGGGCGAGAACAAATGAGGTGATGGAAAGCGCGACCTGTGCCTTTTCAAACTCGCCCTCGCGCGCCCTTGCCAGAAAGTAAAGAGAGATCCCGCTCAAAACGAAAGCAAATGCGGTGGAGAACTTCATTGTAATAAGGCCCGGAGCAACGCTCTTGATAAGGACAATATCGAATATCCAGCCCGCCATTACCACGAGTCCCGCGGCGGTCACGATAACAGAAAGAACCTTAACGAAAGTGTGGTTGGTTTTGGTTGGCATTATGGTCCTTTATTTAGGTTTAATAACCTCTCCCCCCACCCCCTCTCCTGCCAGAGAGGGGAGAAATGCAACCTAATGCTTTTTCAAAGTCCCTCTCTGATAGGAGAGGGATTTAGGGAGAGGTTGTTATTTCGACTTCCAATCCTTGTTTTCACTTTTTCTGTTATTTGTTTTACAACATTTTCAATGGAGGTCAATACCTCTTGATTATGAAAGCGCATTTCTTCAAGTCCTCTTAAAGCAAACACATTCCTTCGATGTTCATCGATTTTTTTCTGTTCTTCTGAAGTATGAATTCCACCATCCACTTCCACCACCAACTTGGCTTGATGACAAAAGAAGTCTACAATAAACCCTTCTATGATCTGCTGCCTTCTGAATTTAAGCCCCAAAATCTGTTTGCGTCTCACTTTTTCCCATAGGTTTGCTTCCGCTCCCGTCATTTTCTGCCGCAGGTCTCTTGCCTGCCGAAGCTTGTACTTGTCAACACGTTGGAGGAGGATTACTCCGCTGCTTGCTTTCGATTGTTCCATGGTAGGATTTGTAACCTCTTCCCCGGCCCCTCTCTGACAGGAGAGGTGATTCTCACAATTTTCGTTCCAACCTCTCCCCCCACCCCCTCTCCTACCAGAGAGGGGAGAAATGCAACCTAATGCTTTTTCAAAGTCCCTCTCTGATAGGAGAGGGATTTAGGGAGAGGTTGTGCTAACTACTCTCCCACCTCCACCTTATACCTCGGCTCCATCCCTGCCTTCCCGCACAGCTCGTTCACCTGTTTCTTGAGTTCGATCATGCGGAGCTCGCGGTCCACAGCGACACGGTTGAAACGCGCGAGTTCTTCATTGGAAACACGCAGTTCCTCAAGATGCCGCGCAATCTCCTCTTCCGCTTTCTTGCGGTCGGTGATATCGCGCAAGATGACCACCGAGGCAACTTCTCCGTCTACTGCGTAAGCTGACACGCGCACGTCCATGTCGAACTCCGTTCCGTCTTTTCGAAGGCCACGGGTTTCGTAACTTGAAGGGGCGGAATCGCCGCGTGCGCGCAGGTGGACGTTCTCCGCAATTACCGGCCGCTGGGAAGGCGCGATAAGGCCGGTAATCGATTTCCCGATAAGTCCAACGTTGTCTGAGTAGCCGAAAAGCGCGAGGTACGCGGGGTTTGCCGAAACATGAATCCCGGCCTTCACCACGCCGATGGCATCAACGGATGTCTCGAAGATTGCCCGAAGCTTGGTCTCGCTTTCCCGCAATTCCTCCTCGGCCCGCTTGCGCTCGGTGATGTCCGCATGGACCCAAAGCCGGCCGTACAGTTTCTCGCCGATCCGGATAGGAATAAAATCCCGCAACAGCGACCGTCCCCTCGACATGCCGACGTCCTCGCCGCTTACCGTTTGGCCGAGAAGCACCAGTTCCCTGATCCGGGCAATGGCCTCGTCGGGCTTTGTATAGCAAGGCCTGATCGTGTCAATCATTTCATCGGCGGACAGTTTTGTAAGATCGTCGGGCCGATCTCTAAGACCGAACATATCACAAAACGACTGGTTGACGAATTCAACCCGATTTTCGTTGGTAACGAGCAGGATCCCGAAATGCATGTTCGAAAGGATCAGATAAAATCGCTGCAACGTGGTTTGCAGTTTTTCTTCCATCTGTTTGCGCTCGGTGATATCGTGCGCCACAACCGTGGCCCCAACGATTCTTTTATCCTCCCAGCGGAACGTGACATTGAGGATCGCCCATATAACACGGCCATCCTTTACTTTCACCCGGTATTCGAAGGACTCGTCGAGCCGCTCTCGCGCCTGCGCCTTGCGGATCCGCGACGCGAAAAGGGCCTTGCTTTGGTCGTCAAGGATTTCGAACGCGGTCATGGACAGCAGCTCGTCGCGCGTGTACCCGAGCACCCGGCACATCACGTCGTTTACTTCCGTGAATCGCCCGGTGGCGAAATCGACGTCGTAGATGCCCGCGGGCGCGTACTGGACAAGGTGGCGGTACCGTTCTTCGCTTTGACGCAAGGCCTTTTCCAATACCATGTGCTCGCTGATGTTCTGCACCGCAACCGCGCACCCCGCCACCTCACCCTTGGTGTCCAGGACGGGCGCGGCGCTGTTGAGAACGACGCGTTGCACGCCGTCAAACCCCGTGATCCGGATAATCTGGCCGACAACGGTTTCTCCGCTGCGCAATGCCCGCGAGGATGCCCACTCGTCGGGCAATATGGTTTTTCCCGTGTCCGCCCATTCTGCCTTGTCTTGGATGTAATCGCCGATATTCGTTGCAGCCGGCTTCGGGTTGCCCCAGATGGTATCGAACGCCAGATTTGCCAGGACCGTCCCGCCTTGCGTGTCGAGCACCGCAACGCCTACGGGAAGGGTATGCATCACCGCTTCGAGCCGGTTTTTGTATTCCGCCACCTCATTCAACTTGTGCTGTGTAAGCTCGTAGGCTGCCTGTGCGGACCACTCTGCCTGTTTCCTTTCCGATATATCTCGGATGGTAAGGACCGCGTATTCGATTTTGCCCGCATTGTCAAGCACCGGCGCGCCGCTGAAGCTCGCACACCACCGCCGCTTCGTCGGATGCACGTAAACGGAATATTCCTGTCCGAAAAATGTCTCCCCTGCGCAGACCCGGTTCATCGGTATTTGCCCGATTG
>DATFYJ010000193.1:0-2424 GCA_035315105.1 Chitinivibrionales bacterium | reverse complement strand
AGCAGCCCAAACCGCCGGTCAAACACGCTCCTCCCGATCCGGTACACCACAAGCAGCGTGACGATTCCGCACAGCGCATTGACAAATCGGGCGGCGAACTCATTGACGCCGAACACGGTCATGGAAGCAGCCTGCAGCCAGAAAAACAGCGGCGGCTTTTCCCAGAACGGCTGAAAGTTGATCTGCACCTGGAGGAAATTATGCGTTACAAGCATCTCCCGCGCCGCTTCGGCGAAATTTATCTCGTCCCAGTCGAATAAATGGGCGGCGCCGAGAAAGGGGATAAAAAAGAATATTCCCGCGGTGAGGATAAGGAGCTGAATAAATAATTCTTTGTTTTTCAGGTTCACTATTGTTGGCTTTCTTGGATATTGGAATTGGGCGTTGCCCTCGCTACACTCGGGCCGGTCTCCCTCCGGGCTCGGCTGTTCGCCTCGTTGCCGGACCGCCCCTATGGCCTTCGGCCGGGGTCGGCCGGCAATGTGCTCCAGCACACCCTCTGGTCCACCTAACGCGGCGGTAACGGAATTCTATTCGGTCAATTAATTATTCTCGCGCCAATCGGCATCCGCAAGAAATCACTGAGCGTCTTTTCCAGCTCTTCAACTTTTCAACAACTCTCCGTGGGTGCCGCCACAGCAATGGATGATCTCGCATCTGTCATATCAAGGCGGCCACCCAGGAGGGGGTAGCGCAGGACACCGCAGGCCGAAGGCCGAGGAGGCCGGAGCTAGGGGGATACTTCCCCCGCCTAGATTAATTAAATTATCCAATAAATTAATCCTGATTTTTAGAAACCGGCCCCCCGGTATCCACCTTCGGCACTGCGTTCGGAAATACTTTTGTCGAATCGCCCTTCTTCTTGAACAGCGAGAAAAACTGCTCGAACGGATTACCGCCCTTGCTCTTCTGCGCGATTGTCCCTCCGCTACCGCATTCCATGGAGTCCTTCGGCGTCGCGCGTTTCAGGTACGCTTCGTACCTTGTAAAGAAGCCCTGCGGGCTCTGGACGCCGGTACGCAGAAGCAGGCTCTTGGTAAGGAACTTGTGCAGGGTCTTTCCGTCTCGTGTTCCGGTGTACTTTTCGTTGCACTCGCCGGTGCATGCCACGGTGATGTCGCGCACGTCGGGCGCACCGCCCGCACCAGGGAGCCTTGACAAATCCACGCGCAGCACCGCGTTCCACAGGCCATAGTTGGTCTTTTTGCCCTTTCGCGCGCGCTCGTCGAACGGCCGGATCACGTCGTCAGTGGTGCCGCTCTTGGCGAAGTTGGACGGCGGGCCCGGCAGCACGAGCGTGTTCTTGTCAAAGACATCCTTCTGCTCGAGTCCCGCGGTGTCGGGCGGCGCGGCAATGTCGTATGCGTCAAGGGCATCGTTGGTCACCAGCCTCTTGTGGAGGCCGAGATACGTGGGTCGCAGGTTGTTGATATCCGCGAACGGATGATACCGCTTCACGGTGTCGTTCAATTGCACCGTGTCGCCGTTGAGCACGATGTTGTCGATAACGAGCGACGGGTGGTCGGCGGGCCGTTCGACAAGGTCGTTGTCGTACAGGACATTAAATAGGTGCAATTGCTCGTAGAGTGTGAGCTCGAGCGTGCCGAGCGCCACCGAATACATGCTGTCGGATATGGCCGCGCGCCGGCCGGCCGACCATGTCGAGTCGACCTCCGCACCCGCGACGCGGGCGAGTTCCTTGTAGGCGCGCACGCCCGTCGTTGCGGTCATGTGCAGCTCGTCCTTGATGCGGTTGAACGCGCCGATGCGGTAGTAGTACTGGACAAGAGGGAACGCCTCTTTGCTGATGCCGCCGTCCAGCGAGAACAGTGTCCTGTCGAGCCGGTACACGGTCTCCACGCCGAGAATATTGTCTGACGCGTTCAGCTGGTCGAACACATACCGGCAGCCTTCAAACTCGTCATGGTCGTTGTGCACCTCATAGCCGCGCCCCCTCACCGCGCTGTGCGCGAACATCACGCCGACAATTTTGCCTTTCGCATCGCGCCTGAACGCGCGCCGCCACGGAACATTGTCGGTGATCTCAACGCTGTCGCTCCACCGCGCATAGGGCGAAAACGTCCCGAGGTCGAAATTGAGCGCGTTGAAAATCGGCTTTGCGGTGGACGACCCGTTGGGCGTCCTGTTGCGCAGCAGTCCCGACAGGCGCGACCCGATGCGGTCTCTCGAATAGTATGCCAGCAGCCGAGCGTCCTTCGAATCCATGATCGCATACGCATAGTACTGGCCGCCCACGAGAATGGGCCTGCCCGCCATCATGACGACCGTGTCGGGCCCGAATCCCCTGGCGTTCACGAGCCGCTCGAGCTCCTTCTGCAGCGGAACATCGATGGCGAGCCGGATGGTGAGGTTGCCCTTCTTGCGGATGAGCGAATTCGGGTTCACGATGTTCATCTGCTCGAC
>DATFYJ010000192.1:0-3175 GCA_035315105.1 Chitinivibrionales bacterium | reverse complement strand
CCCAGCGGCAGCTGCACCGCCACGGGGTTCGAGATCAGCTTCCGGCGGATCATGTCGATCACGCCCGGGAAGTCGGATCCCGGCCTGTCCATTTTATTAACGTACACGATTCGGGGAACGTGGTATTTGTCGGCCTGCCTCCAGACCGTCTCAGACTGAGGTTCTACGCCTCCGACCGAATCGAATATGGCAACTGCGCCATCCAGAACTCTCAAAGAACGCTCTACTTCAATTGTAAAATCGACATGCCCGGGAGTATCGATGATATTGATCCGAACGCCCTTCCACTCGGTGGTGATCGCCGCGGAGGTGATGGTGATTCCCCGCTCACGTTCCTGCTGCATCCAGTCCATAACGGTGTTGCCGTCATCGACTTCGCCGATCCGGTGGATAATGCCTGTGTAATACAGGATCCGCTCGGTGGTGGTTGTCTTCCCCGCATCGATATGGGCCATGATCCCGATGTTGCGCACGTTGCCAAGCGAAAATGTTTTTTCCATTGTTTCCTGCAGCCGCCGAACCGTTTTGCGAAGAACCACCGCACGTCCCCGCCCCTGCCAGATTGTCAAAAGCGAAAGACATGCATTCCCGGACTTTAAAAGAACAAAAAGGAGGCACACGCTCCCCGCACGGAAGCGCCTACCACCTGAATATGACAAATGCCCTGTTTGCTTCGGCCATCTTATGCGTATCAACCTTTTTGCGCACCGCGCCGCCCTCATTTTTGGACGCCTGAACGAACTCGTTGGCGAGTTTCTCGGCCATGCTCTTTTCGGTCCGTTCCTTGGCATACGTGATGATCCACCGGATGGCCAGGGCGGTCCTGCGGTCCTGCGGCACCTCCACGGGAACCTGGTAGTTGGCACCGCCCACTCGCCGCGACTTGACCTCGACCGTCGGCTTGACATTGTCGAGCGCCTTCTTGAAAACGCCCAGGCCTTCCTGGCTTGTGCGCTGACCGGCAAGCTCGATCGCATCGTATACCATGGTCTCCGCAAGACGTTTCTTCCCGCGGCGAAGGAGATTGTTGATGAACTGCGTCACCAGCACGCTCTTGTATTTCGGGTCGGGAACAAAGTCTTTCCTGTGCGAACTTCTTCGTCGTGACATAGTGCGTTGTCCCTATTTCTTCTTCGGTTTCTTTGCGCCGTACTTGGAGCGTCCCCGCCGCCGGTCCTCGACGCCCTGGGTGTCGAGCGCTCCGCGGATGATATGGTACCGAACGCCCGGCACGTCCTTGACGCGGCCGCCCCTGGTGAGAACGATCGAGTGCTCCTGCAGATTGTGGCCTTCCCCCGGTATGTACGCGTTTACCTCGATATGATTGGTAAGACGGACGCGGGCCACCTTGCGAAGCGCCGAGTTCGGTTTCTTTGGCGTCGTCGTGAAAACCCGGATGCAAACGCCGCGCCGCTGCGGGCATTTCTGCAGAGCGCCTGCCTTGCTTCGGGAAGAAAGGATCCTTCTCCCATGACGTATCAGCTGACTTATTGTGGGCACTACCGTCCTCCGGAAAAAGACAATTTTTTGAAAATAGTATTTGCCAACTATTATTACAACTCTTCGGCCCGCCTAGGCCCCAAGGTCAAGAAAATCCTCATCGGCCTCGACCTTCTCCGCCGCAACCGTTTCGGCGCTCAAGTCTTTGATTTTCACATTCCTGTACAGCTTGCAGCCGGTGCCCGCGGGAATAAGATTACCCATTATCAAGTTTTCTTTGAGGCCCTTGAGGTGATCGGTCTTGCCTTCGACTGCCGCTTTGGAAAGCACCTTGGTGGTTTCCTGGAACGACGCCGCGCTCAGGAAAGACTCCGTTGTCAAGGACGCCCTCGTTATCCCGAGGAGGATCGGCTTGAAGGTGGCCGGCTCGCCTCCCTCCGACGACACCAGCTCGTTTTCCTCGCGGAGGAATCTCTTGTCGATATCGTCCCCTTCCAAGTACCGAGTGTCGCCCGGGTTCTCGATTCTCACTTTCTTGAGCATCTGGGTGACGATCACCTCGATGTGCTTGTCGTTGATGGTGACGCCCTGCAGACGGTACACCGATTGTATTTCGTCAAGCAGATAGCGCTGCACCGCGTTCTCGCCCATGATCCGCAGGATATCGTGCGGGTCGATGGCGCCTTCGCTGAGGCGGTCGCCGGCCTTGACCCTGTCGCCTTCGTGCACGCGGAGATGCTTGCCCGTGGGAACCAGGTACTCGTGCCCGGCGCCCTGGTCGTCGCGCACGACAATCTTGCGGTTGCCGCGCTCCGTTCCGCCGAACTCCACGATGCCGTCGACTTCCGACACCACCGCCGCGTCCTTGGGCCTTCGCGCCTCGAATAGCTCTGCCACGCGTGGCAGGCCGCCGGTGATGTCCTTGCTCTTGCCGGTTTCGCGCGGGATCTTTATGAGAATGTCTCCCTCGGAAACCACGTCGCCGTTTCTTATCTGCAAATACGATCCCGTGGGCACGGAAATGTTGGCGAGCCGTTTTCCCTGCGTATCAAAGATCTGGACGTGAGGATGCAGCTTCCTGTCGCGGTGCTCAACCACGACGACGTTGCTCACACCCGTGCGCTCGTCGTAGAGCTCACGCGTGGTTTCGCCTTCGACAAGATCGACGAGTTCGATTTTCCCCGACCGTGAGGCCAGGATCACGTTGTTGTAGGGGTCCCACTCGAACAGCGACTGGCCCTTGGTCACCTTCTGCTTGTCGGTGACCCGCAAAAACACGCCGTAGGGAACATTGTAGCGATAGCGCTCGCGGTCCTGCTCGTCGCACACGATGATTTCGCCCGTCCGGTTCATCACCACCATGCCGTTCTTGTGGTCGACGACCTCGATTTTGTCGTATTTCACAACGCCCTCTATCTTGGACGTCTCCTTGGACTGCGCGATGAGACGCGAGGCCGTGCCGCCGATGTGGAACGTCCGGAGGGTGAGCTGCGTGCCGGGCTCGCCGATGCTCTGCGCGGCCATGTGACCGACGGCTTCTCCTATGTCAACATTTTTCCCGGTTGCAAGGTTCCGGCCGTAGCACTTTGCGCAGGTGCCCTCGGTGGAGTCGCAGGTGAGCACCGAACGGATCTTGACATGCTGGATTCCTGCCTCCTCGATCCGTTTCGCCATCACCTCGTCGATGGTGGAGCCGTTCGGGCAGATGAGTTCTTCGGTGACGGGATCGCATATG
>DATFYJ010000191.1:0-2156 GCA_035315105.1 Chitinivibrionales bacterium | reverse complement strand
CGAAAGTGGCCGTTTACTGCGGCGTCGGGCTGGGAACGAAAGCATAGTCCGAAGTATCAATCTGTCGTGCTGCATGAGCAATGGTGCGGGAGAGTAAGGCGCCGTAATAGCGCTGGTGCAAAGGAAGTTCCTAGTGGTTTCCTGGAGCGGGGGAAAAAGGAAATCCCTATAAGATTGCTGACCTTGGACACGTGGAATAAATTGGAGGAGTGAGATGACTGGAGATTCGGAAATGAGAAAAAGCATCTACGCTAGCATAATAGCTTCTATCATCGTCATAATCTTGATCCAGCCTATTCTTTCGGTTACCGGGAGGGCCATAACCTGGGCTGGAGACCACCTGTACAGCGGTATTTCTGCATCGACTTATATTGAGGCTGCAATTGGACATCGTGAGAAATTCTCTTTTATAGGCTTAATTTTCATATGCAGCTTGCTATCAGGCATCATTGTCGGCATTGTCTCGGGGTTTTTCTTTCGTGGGAGATTAGGTACCCTCACGAAAAAGGGCAGCCATCCTATTTTCAAGGCAGTAATCCTGATAATTTCGGTGAGTTCCTTCTTTATGACTATTTTCGTTCTTGCAACAAATTTTGCAGATTTCCAGATGAACGCATCGTTTAATCAACGGCTTGCTGTCTTGACCCCAGCAATAAGTGATCAAAAGGTAAAGGAATTCCGCGCGCAGTGGGCTTCGATGCAAATGAGGAATGACTATTTAGCTATCAACAATGAAATGGAGAAACTTGCAACACAAAAAGGCATCCGCTTGCCTAAACTTTTGTGGAAATGACAGGGCACTTGCCTTTCCCAAATAGCGCTGGATGGACTATATAAAGGTCAATGCAGCGTCTGTACCTCTTTCACCTCCGCTATCTTCCACTTTCCCTCAATTTTTTTCCACGCCGCCTCGACTTCTCTCGCGTCGAATTTCCTCTTGCCTTCCGAAAAGTCCTCGCCGATCGCTTCCACGGTCATGGTGGCTGCTGCGCTCAGGTGATCGGGCGCCACGGTCACCGACACGTCCTTGAAGAGGATCTTTAGTTCCTTTACCGTCTTGATTCCCTGGGCAAATAACCCGCACAGCTCCTCCGTTCCTTTCATTTCAGGAGCAGGCTCTCCGGCAGAAATCACGCAGTCCGTGGTGAACATGGATTGGATGATTGCGACGCGCTTGAAAAGGTCCATGCCTTCGATAACGGCGCCCCGCGGTTTGTATACGGCTGCGGCCAGGCGGTCGAGGTTCTTCCTGATGCGGCGTTGGTCCCAGTCCTGCGTCACGAGCCACACCACCACGGCCGCGATCGCAATCGGTGCGATGACAAAAACTGCCTTTCCCGGTATCCTCAAAACAGCGGCCCTCCCACGATCCTGCGTTTGTCAACCCTTCCCAGCGCGTGGCCCGAAATATCGGTGCCGCGGTTGTCTCCGACGACAAAATACTCTCCGCTGCCCACCGTCACCTCCGGCATGTTCCATTTCTCGCGATACACCACATACGGCTCCGGCATTTTCTGTCCATTGACAATAAGGAATCCATCATGGAAGCCGACGCGCTCGCCCGGCAGGCCCACGATCCGCTTGAAGAGCATCACCCGGGTGCCAGCCAATCTGATCGCCGCCACGTCGCCCCGTCTCGGCGGCCGGAACCTGTAGCTGAACGTGTTGACGATGTTTACCGACCCATCCTTAAAAGCGGGTTCCATGCTTCCGCCCGCCAAGTGAATGGGGATGAAGAAGTACCGGAAAAGGACAAAGGCGATAGCGGCCACGATTGCCGTGCGAACAAGCGTTCGCCGCGGCGAGGTGCCGACAAGGATGCGGAGATACCAGCGCATGGGATGAATATGCCTCCTTGACAGACTCGATTGCGCCCCTTAGAGGAACAATCCGTTGAGGAACTGGGCCGCAGGTACAACCGGAATGCCATCTTCCCTGAATTCCCTCCTGAGGTTCTTTATCACGGCAACTGCGGGAAGGCCGTATTTTGCATGAATCTTCTTCAAGGAAGTTCCGAAATCCCTGCCGCCGGCCTTCACTTCCACGACGTGGAGGGGCTGGTCGTCTTGGATGATGCAGAAGTCAACTTCTTCGCCGTCCCTCGTGCGTATGTATTTCAGGTCGGCCTGCTTGCCGAGAAAATCGGTTACGCCGCA
>DATFYJ010000190.1:0-8798 GCA_035315105.1 Chitinivibrionales bacterium | reverse complement strand
TGGCCGGCACTCGTGGGAAATATTGAAGAGTAATAAACGGAAATGAAATGGTAGGAGAGGACTTGAAAGAAGGGTATTTTCGTGAATGCATTCAAAAGAATCCACCACCGTGTGCCTTGAATAGCCATGGAAGAAAACGTCCCGGCGAAGAACACGGGGATCGTCCACCATGACACCTTGGGCAGGATGGCCAGCATGGTATGAAAATCAAGGCGCCGGTAAATCCAAATAAAGGGAATTATGGCGAGGAGGATTCCTATCCATTTGATCCAAGAATTCTTGCTTGGAGACATATTTCTGTTTTCCTCTTAATCTCCGGACAAGAATCGGGACTACGATGGTTTCCGCACTATAGCACCCGTGTATTTCGCGAGTAGTAAAGCATGAGTTTCCCGGGTATCCAGCTTGTGAGCAAGCGCCGTTGCATGCATTAAAATATTTTTTGGCCGGTGCTCACCGTGTTCAATTGTACACAAAACAGCCACATGCCGGCAGCGCGCCCCGAATAAGGGGAAAAGTGCGGGTACCGGGAAAGGGGAAAAATGTCTGACGTGATTGTTAACCCGCGTGTTAACTTTAAAACAGAAGACGGGGCAATTTCAGCAGGAGACAAAACCATGGATCATCTGGACAGATACTTTGAGCGACGGAAAAAACGGAGTAAATCATTTGCCCGTTCTTTCGAAACCGGATATCGCGAGTTTAAAATCGGAGCGATTTTGAAACTTGCCCGTGAGAAATCCGGCATGACGCAGGACGAGGTGGCTCAGAAGCTTAATACAAAGAAAACGGCTATTTCCAGAATTGAAAATCATGCTGAGGATATCAAACTTTCGACGATTGAACGATTTGCTCATGCCGTTGGAAAAGAAGTCAAACTTCAAGTGGTTTGACAATATCCTTGAATAATCCTCACCCCTTCGCCACATACTTCACCAACCCCCTCGTAGAAAACGCCAGCACCACCGACGCCGCCATGAGCATCACCGACAGCGCGTTGATCACCGGTGACACACCAAAGCGGATCATCGAATAGATATGCAGCGGCAACGTTGATGAGCCGGGACCCGCCACAAAAAACGTTATCACGAAATCCTCGAGCGACAGCGTTATCGACACAAGGAACGCGGCGATGATGCCGGGCATGGACACGGGCACGATCACGCGCAGAAGCGCCTGGGGCTCAGTGGCGCCGAGGTCGTAGGCCGCCTCTACGATGGAATAGTCGAATTCGTCAAGCCTCGACGACACGATGAGCATGGCATACGGCAGGCAGAACGTGGTGTGAGCGATGAAAATGGTGCCCAGGCCCAGCGGCATGCCCACCACGCCGAACATGATGAGCAGCGACACGCCGATGATGATCTCCGGAATAATGAGCGGAAGGAACGACGAGATCTCGACGTATTTCTTAAGCCGGAAATTGTACCAGTACATGCCGATGGCGGCGAGCGTGCCGAGCAGCGCGGACACGCTCGCGGACGTGAGCGCGATGATGGCGCTGTTGCCGAGCGCGCGCCACAGGTCGCGTGAGCCGAAGAAAAGTTCGTTATACCATCGGAGGGAAAACCCGCTCCAGGTCATGGTCTTGGACGCGTTGAACGAAAAGAGCACAAGAACCAATAGCGGCGCGTAGAAAAATACCATGGTCGCGGTGAAGGCAAATAATGACATGTGCTTTTTGTCCCGGGCCATTGATCACTCTGCTTCCTGCACAGGCCGGATTTTCTTCGAGGCCTTTGCCTGCAGTTTGACAAACAGCAGCACTCCCGCCATGGTGACAAGCGTGAGCACCACGGATATCGACGACGACAGCGGCAGGTTACGCGACACCGTGAGCTCGCGTGCGATTATGTTGCCCAGCATGAAGGAATCCCTGCCGCCCACGAGCTGCGGCACCGCATACTGGCCGAACGCAGGAATGAACGTGAACAGTATTGCCGTGATAATCCCCGGCCTGATGTTCGGAAGCAGCACGCGCATCATCGCCTGCGTTTTGGTGGCGCCCAGGTCCTGCGCAGCCTCGATGAGTGTAAAATCGAATTTCTCTATGGTGGCATACAGCGGAAGGATCGCAAACGGCAGGTAGGTGTACACGAGCACCGTGATCACCGCGTATTGATTGTAAAGAAACTGGACCGGCGTCGAGAGCACGCCGGTTGACACAAGGAAACCATTGAGGAACCCGTTGGTTCCCAGAATCGCAATCCAGGCGTAGATGCGGATAAGGAAATTGGTCCAGAACGGAATGATCACGAGAAACAGCAGTGCGTTCTTGTACCTGCTTCTCGCGATGTAATAGGACGCCGGAATGGCGAGAACAAGTGTGAAGATCGTGGCCGCGGCCGACTGGACAAGCGTCTTGAGCGCGACAACGGCTAAACCACTGTTGGCAAGCGAGGCGTATGCGTCAAGCGAGAACCGGCCGATCACCCCGCCGTAGGTGCCTTTGGCAAGAAAACTGCACACCGCGATGATCGCAATGGGCACAACGAAAAACGCCGTGATCCACAGGGCCATGGGCATGGTGTAAACCGGACCGAGGTTCCGCCTCATGCCTTTTTCACCTCCACGATAAACGCATCGGCAGGATGCCACAGAAGATACACACTGTCGCCGCATTGGATTGCCTCTTCTGCCGCGGCCGCTCCCGCCTCCTGGCGGAAAGCCTTGAACACTGTGCCGGATGTGGTCTTGACAAAGAATTTGGTGAGGAACCCGGTGTAGATCATCTCGTCGACAGTGCCTTCAACACAATTTTCGTGCTCCCCGGACGCGGGTTTCATTTTCGAGATGCGCACCTTTTCCGGCCGCACCGCGCAATGCACCGTGTCGCCTTCGCTCACGCCCTGCCTGGCGGCGGCCCGCAACGCGCCCGCGTCGGACGAAATCATTGCAATGCCGTTCTTTACAGACAAGACTTTTCCCTCCAGAAGGTTGGTCTCGCCGATGAAGGTGGCAATAAAATGGTTGGCTGGCGTTTCGTAGACCTGGCCGGGAGCGCCCACCTGCAGCACCGACCCTTCGTTCATCACCGCGACCCGGTCCGAAACGCTGATGGCCTCCTGCTGGTCGTGCGTCACGTAGATGAAGGTGATGCCGACTTCGTCGTGGATCGCGTCGAGCTCGATGAGCATGTGCTGGCGCAGCTTGGCGTCGAGCGCGCTTAAAGGCTCGTCGAGCAGGAGCACGCTCGGTTCGTTGATGAGCGCCCGGGCGATGGCGACCCGCTGTTTCTGTCCGCCGGAAAGCTGGGCGGGCATTTTGGACATATGCGAATCCAGCTTCACGAGGCGCAGATAATGGCCCACGCGGTCCGATATCTCCGATGCGGCCGTCTTCTTAAGGCGCAAGGGAAACGCCACGTTCTCGAACACCGAAAGATGGGGAAAAAGCGCGTAGCTCTGGAACACGGTGTTGACATGGCGCTTGTTGGACGGCAGGCTAAGTACGCTCGCGCCGTCGAGGAGCACGTCACCTTGCGTGGGGTCCTCGAATCCGGCAACGATCCGCAGGATTGTGGTCTTTCCGCAGCCCGAAGGCCCGAGGAGCGAGAAGAATTCGCCTTTCGCAATCTCGAGGCTCACGTCGCGAACGGCACAGAATTCGCCGAAATGCTTGCTCACATTTCGAAGAGTGACCTGACTGCCTTTCACGAGAAAACCTTTCCGGGAGAGAATGGGCACTCTCTTTATTGGATTTGTCATTCCCGCGAAAGCGGGAGTCCACTTTTGCCTTATGATAGGAAATGGATTCCCGCGTACGCGGGAATGACACGGCCATCGACACGCTTCCCCAAGAGGGGCGACCATAAAAATATATCCGCTCGAGAATCCGTTCACACAGCATAAAGTATTTTGAACGCATGATTTCGATCATCGACTACAAGGCCGGCAATCTCACCTCTGTCAAGCGGGCGCTCGACTTCCTCGGCATTGAGTGCACCATTACCGGGGAAGCGAATGTCATCAGGAAAAGCCAGCGCATCATATTCCCGGGCGTGGGAAACGCGGCAAGCGCCGTGCCGGTGATCCGGGAACGCGGGATAGACTCGGCGCTTGCCGAGGCGTTTCGGGCGGGCACGCCGATTTTGGGCATCTGCCTAGGCACGCAGATCATTCTTTCGCGTTCCGAAGAAGGCGACACCGAGTGCCTTGGGTTGATAAAGGGGAATGTCGCGCGGTTTAATCTGTCCGACCCGTCGCTCAAGGTGCCGCACATGGGCTGGAATGAGCTGCTCATCCGTCAAAAGCACGTTCTGCTCAAAGACGTTGCGCCCGGCACCCAGATGTACTTCGTGCACTCGTTCTATCCGCTGCCGAGCGACGCCTCGGCCGTCATTGCCGAATGCGAATATGGAATAACCTTTCCCTGCGCCATAGGCGCGCGCAACCTGTTCGCGACGCAGTTTCACCCCGAAAAAAGCGGTCCGGCCGGGCTTTCGATCCTCAAAAACTTCGCCGCGTGGGAGCCGGAAAAATGCTGAGCAAGCGGATTGTATCCTGTCTTGACGTACGCGACGGCAACCTTGCAAAGAGCGTCAAGTTCGTCAACACCAAGGACATCGGCGACCCGGTTTCCACGGCCAAGCGATACTACGAAAACGGCATCGACGAGCTCGTGTTCTACGACATCACAGCCTCAAGCGACAAGCGCGACATCATGCTCGACGTGGTGAGCAGGGTGGCGGCGCAGATATTCATTCCGTTTTCGGTGGGCGGCGGCCTGCGTTCGGTTGACGACTGTAAAAAAGTCCTGCTCGCCGGCGCGGAAAAGGTGAACGTGAACACCGCGGCGGTCGCACGGCCCGAACTCATCTCAGAAGCGTCGGCGGCATTCGGCGCGCAGTGCGTGGTGCTGTCAATGGACGTGCTTGCGGTGCCGAAGTCCACTTCTATTACCTCGGGGTACGAAATCGTCACGCACGGCGGCCGCACGCGCACCGCTATGGACGCCATTGCCTGGGCAAAGCGCGGGGAAAAACTGGGTGCCGGCGAACTTGTGGTGAACTCCATCGACGCCGACGGCACAAAAGAAGGCTACGAATTGCGGCTCACGCGCATGATGGCCGAGGCTGTTGGAATTCCGGTCATCGCGTCCGGCGGCGGCGGCACGCCCGAACATTTGTACCAGGTGCTCACTGAGGGCAAGGCCGACGCGGCGCTTGTCGCATCGATACTTCACTATGGGGAATACTCGATTCGGGAAGTAAAGGAGTATTTGAAGAAAAAGGGAGTGCCGGTAAGGATGACCTGAGAGACGGCGAATCGTGTCCGAACGACAAAACCAGGCCGTAATGCCTGGTTTTTTTTGCGCTTCTTCATCCATAAATTTTCCGTCACCGTATCCCGCTGCGGATATATTTTCTGTCTTCATTTTTCCCGGGTTGCACCGACGCTTCCAGAACAGTTCGATAAGGAAAAAATTGGAGGTGTTTTGTGAAAGAAGCGGATGCCCGCGTCGATCTTGACCAGCACCAGTTGCTCCTGTACGTTGAAAAGGAAGACGGATCCTACGGCCCTCTTCAGACCGGCGCATACCTAGTAAAGAATTACTCGGACGATTTCTTCCAGAAACGCCACAACATCGAAACCGAATGCATCGACAGGCTTAGAAAGGGCGAAATAAGCCCGGTGGTGTACTACATGCTGCTGTACAACATGACAGCGGCCGACATCGCCGTGCGGGTAGGAATCTCAAAGGGCAAAGTTCTCAAGCACCAGACGCCCAAGGGCTTTGCCGGCGCGTCAATTGAGATTGTCAAGCGTTACGCCGACGTATTCGGCGTTTCGGTGGCCAACATGTTTCAGCTCGTGGTGCCCAAGGAGAAGGATCTGAATATTTCCAGCAGAAAGACCGCGAATCCGTTTCTGTCGGTCCTTGAAATAGGCAAGGGAAACACATGAGCCAGATTCCGTTCGAGCACAAACTGGCCGCGCATTGCGAATCGGGAATGCTGTCCGCGCTCCTCAATCACAAGGGGCTGCGCATCAGCGAACCCATGGTGCTCGGCCTCACCGGCGCCATCTTCTTCGTGTTTATCAAGACGCCCCACATGGTTTTTCCCGTGTTCGACATGAGGAGCAGGCCCGGAGACATGCGCAAGAACCTGGGAAAGCGGCTCGGCATTGAGTTCCGCACGCAGAAATTCCGCGATCCCCTTGCGGCGCGCGCCTCGCTTGAGGCGCTGGTCGCCCGCGGCATTCCGACCACGGTCCAGGTCGACATGTTCTACATGGACTACATCCCCTCGTACATGCGCGTGCACTTCAACGCGCATTTCATCGTGGTGCTGGGTAAGGAAGCCAGCGACTTCCTGGTGAGCGACTGCTATTATCCGTCGATTTCAAGGCTCTCGCAGGATTCTCTTGACAAAGCGCGCTTTGCAAAGAGTGATTTCGCGCCGAAGGGGTTCCAGTTCTACGTTGCATCGCTCCCGCCGCACGGCGTGAGCGACGACATGCTCAGGGCCGCGGCCATAAAGGGAATCAAGCAGGCTGCCTCTAACATGGTTAGACTTCCGGTGCCGTTTATCGGCATCAAAGGAATGCGCCGCTTTGCCGACAACATTCCCACGTGGCCCAAAATCGCGCGCAACATGGACGCGCTGTCGCACGCGATCATGTCCATCCACATCACGCTCGAGGAGCGCGGCACGGGCGGCGGGGGATTCCGGTTTATGTATGCCTCGTTTCTGCAGGAGGCGGCAAAGTTCTGCAACAGGCCGGAATTTTCCGACATGTCAAAACGGATCATGGCCATCGGCGACCGGTGGCGGGAACTGTCCCTCTTTGTCGCCCGCATCGGCAAGGACCGCGACCTGGGCGACAACAGGATGCAGGAAATACGTCAGATGATCCGCGCCCGCGCCGACGAAGAAGAGGCCTTCTTTAGAGACCTCCTTGCCATGGTCAAATAGGAAATCTGATACTGCCCGGAAGGGCCTTACCAAAACCACGAGTGAAACAATGCCAGACACCATGCCGCCAATTGCGTCCCCGGAACTCAAGATGGAAATCAAGAAGCTCATCCTCGAGACGCTCAAGATATCGGATGTCAAGCCCGAAGACATCGACAACGCCGCCTCCCTTTTCGAAAACAACCCCGTGGTCCAGCTCGATAGCGTCGATGCCCTTGAAATCGTGATGGCGCTGCAGCGCGCCTACGGCGTGCACATCGACGACCAGAACATCGGAAGGTTCATCATCAGGTCGGTGGATTCGATAGCAGAGTTTGTGGCGAAGGAAAAGGCGAAGGCCAATAAATAATAATTTTAATTTTATCGGGGGAGAGGTCTCTCCCCCGGCCTCGACCTGCTTCGCAGTTCTCGGCACTCCCCTCTCCGGGGTGGCCGCCTTGACAAATCGGCTGCAAAACCATACATTGTTGTGGCGGCACCCACGAAGAGCAGTTGTAATTTGACGGTTGAAAGCATTTCTTTTCAATCCGCAATGCACATTCCGCAATCGGAAGGGTTACCTACAAGCAAGTTGAAAAGAACTCTAGTTGGGTTAACAGTTTGTCTCTTTGTCACTGGCGTTAAAAAGAGTACATTGACAGATTAAATTTCTGTTGCCGCGCGTTAGGTGGACCGGAGGGTGAGCGAGAGCGAATTGTCACTTCGTTCCCCAAGGTATGGTAATAGCGCTTCGCGCTTCATTATGATGTCTTTTGCCTTGTGCCGGCCGACGACCCTTGGAAGTACCCGAAGGGGTACCCCGGCCGAAGGCCATTGGGGCGGACCGGCAACGAGGCGAATAGCCGAGCCCGGAGGGAGACCGACCCCCTGTATCAAGACGCCATAGCGTGACGTCTTGATACAGGGGGAACGCCCAAACTTTTCGTATTTTATGCGGAAAGGCCATATGACTCGAATCCGCATTATTTATCTGATGGCTCTCCTTCTTCTGTTTTCCTGCCAGCAGAAACAACAGCGTCTCGGCATGCCGAAGAACTTTTCGGCCGCGATTCCGGACACCCTTGTCATCGTTTCCTACAACGTCGAGAACCTGTTCGACATGATCGACAACGGCGACGAATACCCCGAATACAAACCGAACCACAGCAACTGGACGAACAACACCTATCAGATCAAATGCGCCAACATCGCGTCGGTCCTTGCCCAGGTCAACGCGGACATCGCTGTGCTTGTCGAAGTGGAAAACGAGAACGCGCTTTCCGGGCTTCTCTCCGCGCTTGCCGAAAAGAAGTGCCCGTATCCCTATTATGCGCTGGGCGGCGGTGCAGGTGGCGGCAGCGTAATGCCGGTTGTGCTGTCGAAATTCCCCGTGCTGTGGGAGAAGACATTCGGCGTGGCGATAGGCGCATCACAGCACACCAGAAACATGCTTGAGACGGCAGTGTATCTGGGCACCGAGACTCTCACCGTGTTCGCGTGCCACTGGCCGAGCAAGACCCATCGGGAATCGAGCCGGCTTGCAAACGCCCGACTTCTGGCGGAACGCCTCGCCTCGCTTCCGAAAGGCAGGGACTATGTTGTGGCGGGAGATTTCAACGAGGACTACGACGAATGCGAAACGTTCCGCACTACCGGCTTCGACGATACGAAAGGCGTTACCGGACTCAACCACGTTCTCGGAACCGTGAGTTCGGCGCCGGGAAAGTTCGTGGTATTCAGGCGCAAGAGCGACGTTGCATCGGACACGGGCGTTGCGCTGTTCGACCCGTGGCTGGAGCTTCCCGAAGCGCGGCGGCTTACCACCGTGTACAAGGGCAGGCCCGAAACGCCCGACCATATCCTGCTTCCGGCTTCGATGTTTGACACAATGGGAATCTCC
>DATFYJ010000189.1:0-2006 GCA_035315105.1 Chitinivibrionales bacterium | reverse complement strand
TGTTCCGGACAGCGGCGTGGAGGAGTGGGCGAGGAACGTCAGGTACGGTTTTTTCGCAAAAGTCCGGAAAAAATTCGGTTACACCTATGTCGCCACGGCCCACACCCGCAACGACCAGGCCGAAACCGTTCTTCTGCGCCTGCTGCGCGGCAGCGGCATGCACGGCCTGTGCGGCATCGCGCCCGTGCGCAACGACGGCGTGATACGGCCGCTTCTGGAGGCAAACGGGCGCGATGTCCGCGCATGGCTGTCGACGCGCAAGCTTGCTTTCCGGGAAGACGCCACGAACGCCGACACGTCGTATGCGCGCAACTGGGTCCGGCACACGGTCATTCCGCTTCTTGAGCGTCGGGATGGGGATGCCGTGGCGCATCTTGCCGCGGCCGCGGCCAACGCGCAGGCCGTGGACCGGATTGTGGCGCCCCTTCTCAATAAATGGATTGATGACAACGTAGTGTTTTCGGGTCGGCGCAGGTTCCGGGTGAAAAAGGCGGGGCTGGCAGACAATCCGGTGGCGGCCGAAGCCGTTGTCCGCTTGTTCGCACAGAAAGGCGTGGGGTTCGACCGCAAGCACATTGACGAACTTTTGGCAAACGCGCGGCGGTCGGACGGCGTATTCCTGCTGCCGGGCGGATGGAACTACTCGTGTGGAAAGGCCGCGCTGGAGTTTGCGCCGATCGATAGACAAGAGAAAGCCGAAGGGTTTTGGTGTAAAGTCGAGCGAGGAAAAACCGTTGGGTGCAGGGCGGCGCATTGCGCCATCGGCGCAAGGGTGTTGCGTTTGAAAAGGGGTGAGAAACCTTCGTTTGCCGATCCCCAGACGGCGCATCTTGACGCCGCGGTATGCCGCGGGCCCCTTGAGTTCAGGGCAGTGCGGGACAAAGACCGTTTCTGGCCCTACGGCGCAAAGGGTTTTGTCGACTGCAGGGAGTTTCTCAAGAAGCAGGGCATTCCCGCCCGCGAAAGAAAGACTACCGGCGTTGTCGCGCTCAAGCGGGGAGAAATCGTATGGGTGGTTGGTGTGCGGATTGCTCATCAATTCCGGGTCACTCCCACGACCAGGGACGTGCTCCAGATTTCATGCAGGCCTTTGGACTGAAGGATGTATTTTCTGATATTCTTTGCAGGTTCCCTGATTGTAAAATGACAATGAAGGGCAGGAGGCGGGAGTTGCTCAAGAGAGACAAAAAGAAATCAGACAAGGCCGCAAAGCGCGGCGCCGATGCGGATAAAGGCAGGAAGAAGCCGAACCTGCAGGAGCCCACGCGGACCATCGCCATGTGGGTGCTTCTGATCCTGGCGGTGTTCTTCGGCCTGCGTCTTATCCAGAAAAGCGGCGACCTGCGGGAGCAGACCCTTTCCTATTCGGAATTCCAGTCGCTTATCGCCCTTCCCGACGTGAAACTGTCGCATATGGAGGTCACCCTCAAGGGGATAAACCGGGCCGTGGTGCACGGCGAGGTCGCGGATGCAGGCGCGCTTGTCAGGGTCGTGCCGCAGAAACAGGCGACCGGCGCAAAGGCCTTCACGGTTACCCTTCCGTTCCTCGATTCAGACATGCTCAAGCAATGGGACGCTCACAACATCAAATATTCCTTTGTACCCGAGAAATTCAACTGGAGCGAGATGCTGTGGAGCAATCTGTTCTGGCTTCTGCCCATGGTGCTCATCTGGATGTTCATGCTACGGCAGATGCAGGCCGGCCAGAAGGGGATATTCTCGTTCGGCAAGAGCAAGGCAAAGCTCCACGCCATGGACAGGCCCCAGAACACGTTTGCCGACGCCGCAGGGCTCGACGAGGCAAAAGCCGAGCTCGAGGAAATAATCGAGTTCCTCAAGAACCCGCAGAAGTTTAAAAGGCTGGGCGGCAAGATCCCCAAGGGCGTGCTGCTCCTCGGACCTCCGGGAACGGGGAAAACGCTCCTTGCCCGGTGCGTGGCCGGCGAGGCGGGTGTTCCCTTTTTGTCAATGAGCGGCTCCGATTTCGTGGAAATGTTCGTGGGCGT
>DATFYJ010000188.1:0-2665 GCA_035315105.1 Chitinivibrionales bacterium | reverse complement strand
CGGCGCAGGCCCGCGCCCTTCCCGTTAAATCATGGGCGTGGGCACGAAGAGCTGGATGTACGTCCTTTCCGCGAAGTGATCGGTCATGCCCGCTATGTAGTCGGCCGCGATGCGCCAGGCGGGCGTGGAATCAACGAAGTTCGTATTCTTGATAAAATGGAAAAAAACCTCCATGGTCGGCGATTCACGCACAATGGCGTGGACCGCAGAAAGGTCTTTGCCGCGGTCCGACCGTTTAAGGATGCTCATGAGTTCCTCAAAGAGCAGGCCCAGGATGTGACCGGATTTTCTGGCCTTGCCCGCCACCTCAGGATGGTCGTAGATGCGTTCGTAGTTGAAGTCCTTGAGCCGCTCCATCAGTTCGAGCACTTCTCTGCTCATGGCAATGGCGTCCCGGTCGATGCTGTTGGCGATGATGTCGTTGACAAAACGGCCGATGATGGCGCCGTTGTCGTCACCCAGCCCGCGGACGACCGCGGCGGGAATGTCGGACTTGCGGACGAGCCCGGCCTTGATTCCGTCCTCGAGGTCGCGGCCCAGATACGCTATGCGGTCCACCATTCTCACGAGGCACCCTTCGAGCGTGGACGGCAGTACGTCGCGTTCGTGAATGTCCTCCAGCCTGGTGAGGTCGCGGCCGCGGTCGGGCGCCACCTCGCGGTCGAAGCTTTCCCCGCAATGCGTAATGATGCCGTCGCGCACTTCGTAGGTGAGGTTGAGCCCGGCGCCGTAGTTGGTGAGCTTGTCGACCACGCGGAGCCCGTGGATTTCGTGTTTGAAACCCTGCGCCACGCCGTGAGCCCTGAGGAGCTTGTCAAGCTCGCGCTCGCCCGCATGCCCGAACGGCGGGTGGCCCAGGTCGTGTCCCTTGGCGATTGCGTTGATGAGATCGATGTTGAGGTTGAGGCAGCGGCCGATCACATAGGCGATGCTCGAAACATGGAGCACGTGTTCCATGCGCGTGCAGATATGGTCGTTGTCGGGCGACAGAAACACCTGCGTCTTGTGCTTGAGCCGCCGAAACGGCGGGCTGTGCAGTATCCGCGTCTCGTCGCGGGCGAACTCCAGGCGGAACGGGTCGCGCCGAATCGGGAACTTTCTCCCGAGCGTTTGTACACTCTTCTTTGCAAAGGGAGAAAGCTTCTCCTCGTTTTCGCTGAGGATGCGGATGATGTCGAATTCGGTTTTCATGATTCACTAAAAATAATAGACGGCTCACCTGAAACCGTCGACGCCGAGGGCGACGAGACGGTCCTTGTTGCCACGCCACTGAACCTGGTCCACAACCACCCAGTTTACAAAAAGGTCAAGCCCGAACAACCCCTGCGTCGCCAGAAGTTCAACGCAGAGCTGCTGATTCCACTTTGTCTGGTTGGCGCGGGTAAGGTACGCGCCGGTTGTTGCGTCCAGCACCGCGGCAATTCCCCGGAAACGTGCGACCGCGCAGCGGACCTCGCCGTTGACGTCGAACACATAGGGCAGGTTCCACGAAACCACGGACGTGTCGAGTCCGAAAAAACTATGCAGCGAATACTCAATCCCGGCCTGCCACGCGATCCTGCGGTTCCACGGAACCGCCGCATCGCCGGCAATTGCCTGCCGGAACGCTTCGCGCCTGAACTGCGGCGAGGAAGCACCAAGCGTCACCTTGTTCCAGTAGACGGGCACATAATCCAAAGTGTCGATTCCATGGAAGCAGTGATGGTCGAGACCCAGCGTAATGTTGACAGGAGCGAACCTGTACTCAAACACGGGGCCAAAGCCGATGTCGATATCGTTGGGATCGAATAAAATCGCCTTGTTCGGCCACTTTCCCAGCCCCAGAGTGGCCTCCATCTCGCCGAAAAAAAAGAACCGGTCCCGAAAAGAGAAAAATGCCAGTTCGGCGCTGCTGTTCCATTCCATTAAATACCGGCGTTCGAATGTGTCGTTCTTCTGATTGAAAAACAGGTGGAGGTCCTCGTTGAAATGGAATTCCGGAGCGAATTTGAACCCAGCCGAAGTCTTTCCGATTCGTGAATCCGTGCTTTCCCCTGCCTGGCAGCAGAATAGCGCCGCAAACGTCAGAAGCATTTGCACAAAGCACATTGATCGTTGAGACACTGCACGACTCCATTTCATTGTCTATTGATTTACGTTAGAAATTACTACATGGCAAAGGAGCATTATTCCGGCATCAATTCTATAGTGTTTCTACAATGAAATTTGCATGTGGGGGAAGTACAGCCTGTCTCAAAACTCAAGAGAAGATCTGGGCGCCCCGCCGAAGAGGCGGCGGTTCTCCTTTCGGGCTCGGCTATTCGCCTCGTTGCCGGACCGGCCCTAGTCGCCTGCGGCGAGGGTCGGCCGGCAATCCCGCTACGGCGGGACCACTTCAGTCCAACCTGGCACGTGTGCAGGAGAAAAAGTACTTGCCTGCATGTTTGCGTTTAAAAATTGCGGTGGTGATTGTGCCCTAACGAAGTATCGCCGCGAAGCGGCATACCTATGTGAAGGCGTTGCGGAAACGTGACGCGCGCAATGCGCAAGCGTTGCGCCTCGCGCACGTTTCCGCTGGAGGGGGTATGGGTGCAGATCGCCGCCGCTCCCCCCGATACATTCTTGTTGGCCGGTCGGGGAGCGGCGGAAGCTGCACCCTTGGGGGGAAACGCGAAGCGGTGCCCCC
>DATFYJ010000187.1:0-2058 GCA_035315105.1 Chitinivibrionales bacterium | reverse complement strand
CTTATACACTCTTTATCGCATCCACCACATTCATCCCCGCAGCCTGGCGCGCGGGCGCCACCGACACGAGCGCGGCAAGCACCGTGCCCAGGCCAACCGAATAGAGTATGTTTGCTAGGCCAACCGCGGGATAGAGCACGTTGTCAAGCGGCACGCTTATCCTGCTCATGTACGCCGTAAGATCGAGCCCGCACGCATGGAATATCGCCACGGCCGCGCCTCCCAGCGCGACTCCTGCGAGGCTTCCCACGAACCCGAGCATCATGCCCTCGGCAAGGAACATGACGAGGACTTCACTCCGCCTGAACCCCATTGCCTTGAGGATGCCGATTTCCTTGCGCCGCTCAAGCACGGCCATCATCATGATGTTGCTGATGATAAAGGCGCCGAGCAGCGCGATAATCACGTAGATCCAGCCGTAGATGCGCGTGACCAGCAGCACCGTGGTGTAGGTGTCGCCCACGCGCGTCCACGACGTCACGCTCATTGACGTATCGGATATGCCGGACCGGATGCCCGCGGCGACCCTGTCTGCGTTGCGGTAGTCCTTGAGCATGATGATGATCTGCTGGGCCGCATTGCCCGTGCGCAGGAGTTCCTGGGCATCGCTCATGCCGATCTGGAACATCATGTCGTCGAACACGTTCATGCCCGTGGAGAAGAGCCCCGCCACCACGAATTTTTTCAAATGCAGGGCATAGTCGCTGCCGGAGGTCATCACGCGCACCGTGTCGCCCACGCGAAAGCGGAGACTCTTTGCCATTGCGCTGCCCATGATGAGGTCGCGCGGGCCGCTCAGGTACCGGCCGCCCGGAAGGATCGACTTCTGCAGGAGAAGAAGCTCCTTCTCCTTTTCCGGATCGCCGGCAAGCGCGAGCGCAGACTTGTTGAGGCCTCCGTTGGAAAGAAGCACGCCGAAGGTGATGCGCGGGGTGACAAGCGCGATTTCGCGCGAAACGGCCGGGTCGCGCTCGATGGCGCGGATGACGGAATCCGGGTTTGCAACCGTGTACGAGACCGGAAAGAACCTGCTGCGCTCCTCGAACTTTTTCGCGGCGATGCGGATGTGGCCCGCGTCGTTCTTCGTGGCATTCTTGACAAACGATTGCACGAACCCGTTCACGAACCCCTGTGCGAACACGATGACCGTGAGGGAAATCGCGACCGAAACAAACGCCAGGATCGAGCGGCGCCTGTTCCTGCCCACATTGCGAAAGGCGAGACGGATTAAAGAGAACATGGGTTACCTCGTCCGAAGACTTGCTTCCAGATTGCAAATTGAAGATTTTGAAACATGTCGGTCTCCTTCAATCATCCACGTTCAACGTTCAACCTTAAACTTTCAACTTCTTCTAGGTAAACCTCAGCGCCTCGGTCACCTGTATCTTTGACGCCCTGCGCGCCGGAATGACCCCGGCCAGTGTGGCCACGGCAACGCCGAGGACAAACACCACGATCATTGCCGGAACGTTCCACTCGCCGTAAATGTTGCCCGCAATGCCGTAGGACGCGGTCGCGAGACTGCCCGCGACCTTTTCCATGGGAACACCCTTTATCACGAGTTGCACGTTGAGAAGCGATCCGAACGCTACGCCGAGAATGCCGCCGAGCAAGCCGGTTACCGCACCCTCGAGCACGAACATCGTCGAAACGTCCCGCGGCTTCATGCCGTGCGCGCGCAGCACGCCTATTTCCCGAATTCGTTCGTACACGCTCATGAACACGGTGTTGAATATCCCGACCACGGCGATAATGAGAATGATTCCCATGATTATAAATCCGCTTGCCCGTTTTGCGTGCGTGAGTTCCATCACGCCTGCGCCAAGGTCGAGAAACGTATTGACGCGCAGGGACGGAAAACCGCGCTGCAGGTTTTTCTGGATGCCCTGCACGGTGCGGGAGAACGCGGGAAGGCTGCTGTTCTTCGCAACGCCGACGTCGAGTTCGGTGGTCGAGTTCTCAAGGTCCAGAAAATCGTTTGCAGCGGAGTAGGTCAAAAACACGTCGCTGTGATTGATGCCGGGATCGGCCGTGGAGAGCAGGCCCGCAATCTTGAAC
>DATFYJ010000186.1:0-4313 GCA_035315105.1 Chitinivibrionales bacterium | reverse complement strand
TGAGAATCCCGGGAGGGACAAACGTTTTCCAGGTTGCTGCAGGCAGCGAATTTCCCCCTGCATCGGTACCCACCAGCGACCGATTGGCATTCTTGTCTTTTATCTTCTTTCCGGATGAATCCATTGCCTCGTCACTTTTTTTTGAAGATCTGCGGCGGCTCATCCTTTACTCTCCGCTATTCTTGCTCTTCGAAAATACCAGATAATGACTGAGGAAAAAATTGGCCAGGGTGCCGCAACCGATGCCGATAAGGTTTGATATGAAGACATTGGACACTTGGGATATCGGGAAATGGTAGTTGACATGCAACAAATCAGTAAGCAACACGAGGAGTCCAAAATTGACGACGAAGGCGATAAGACCGGAAGACAGGTTGAACTTCATCAACATGTACGCAAATGACCGCTTGCTTTCGGTTTTTCGGTCTTTCCAGGTCCAGAAATAATTCCACAAGAAATTATTGATTATTGCACATTCGATGGCGATAACACTTGCGACTTTATGATCAAATGCTGCACCCGTGGTAAAAAGATAAAACAGGCCCGCATTGACGACAACGCCGCTTCCTCCCACGATGCCGAATTTGACAAATCGCACAACCGGCAATGCTGGGACAGGGGTCGGTTCGCTCACGACAAAAGGATCTTTCTATTGCAAGGCCGCCACGGCCTGGCGCGCGGCCTGCTGCCGTATGTCAACACCCCGCTACGGGCACGTTCCCTGCGTGGTGTCCCAGTGCTGTTCGGCCCTTTGGTCAAGCCATACGGTGAACGCGGCGTCGAGCGTGGAAGGACAAATGTGGTTGCTGTCGATCTGCATGTACTCGAGGGCGCCGATTTGCTCAAGCGACGGCGGAAGAGTTGTGAGACTGTTGTTGTTGAGCAGGAGACTCCCGAGGTTTGTAAGGTTCGACACCTGCGACGTAAGGCTGTCGAGATGGTTGTAATCGAGATCGAGCTCGGTGAGAGAGGTGATCGTCCACAGGGTCTGCGGCAGGGACGAAATGGCGTTGTGTGACAAGACGAGGTTCTTAAGGTTGTGCACCGAGCCGATGGATGCCGGTAGCGTCGCAAGCTGGTTGTTTGACAACTCGATACGGACAAGGGACGTGCATCTGCTGATTTCCGCCGGCAACGCCGATATGGCGTTGCTGTCCAGCCGAAGAATTTCCATTGCCGAGAGTGCGCCGATCTGTGGGGGAATAACCGATATGCCCTTATTGCCAAGCTTGAGTTCCTGGATGCGGTGATTGTTGTTCGCGTCATTCACCATAAACACGATCGAGGGGCTCCCCGCCGAGATTGCGGTGAGGCTGTTGGCGTCGAGAATGGCGCGGAGCGCCACCGTGTCGGAGTAGTCGTAAACGGCGTACTGGCTCTGCGTGGGATTGGTGGACTTGTTCTTTCCGCACATAACCGGAGAAAGCGCCAGAACGCAAAGGCACAGATACGTTAACGCACGCGACTTCATAGAATGTCCTTTCCGCTTTGAAAAGGGTTTCGGCCGTACTCTTTGCAGCACTGCGGCAAGGTTGCCGGCCCACGTAAAAGATACTATGTGCCGTGGGCGCGGCAAAACCGTTGCACAACGGAGGTGGGGCGGCGGCCGGTTCCGGCGGCAGGGATTATTTTTACGCCGGCACCTGCACGACGTGCAGGTGCCGGACCGCGGCGCGCCGACCGCCGCAGTAGTATTTGTCAATCTTTTGCAGGCCGGAAGGGCTTCCATCCGCATGCGCGCCAGGGCTGTTCTCCCCTATGTGCTCCCCATTATTCTCGCGGCGATAACGCCGGGCGGCGTCGACACCTCCGGGACCTCGCAGCCGGCCCGCGTGCATGAGGGCGAATGGAACAGGCTCGATCTCGAGACCCCGTGTCCTCCCCCCTTTTCGGCCCGCTTCGTCGATTCCCTCCTTGAAAGGAAGCAATGCTCGTTCGCCGGCGGACTCCGATCGGTCGACAGTGTTCCCTTTGTCAAGGGAGAGAAATTCGTCTACGACGTGGGCTGGGGGCCGCTGCGCGCCGGTTTCGTCATCCTCGAAACGTCGCTCGATTCGGAAAGCGGACGCCTGGTGGTCACGGGGCGGGGATTGACAAACGGTTTTTTCAGCGCGTTTTACACCGTGCGCGACCTCATACGCACCACCATGGACCCCAAGGGCATGTATCCCTTCTTCTTTGAAGAGCACCTGCGCGAAGGCAGGTTCAAAGACGACCGGTGGTCGCTGTTCGACCAGGTCGCAAACAGGGCCTATGCCAAGGGTAACGACACCGGGTTTGCGGAATGTCCGCCCTTTGTGCAGAATTACTTTTCGCTGTTCATTTACATTCGCGCTATGGCCTTCGCTCCCGGCGATTCGTTCTCCGTCGACTGCTTCGTGCACACCAAACCCTTCAAGATCGTCTCGCATTGCGTGGAGCGCAAACCGGTGGGGGTGGAGGCCGGCACGTTCAACTGCGTGCTTGTCAAGCCGGTGCTTGTCGGCCGGGGCCGCGTATTTACCAGGAGGGATGAAATCAAGCTCTGGCTCACCGACGACGCTTACAGGATGCCGGTGGAGGTGAGCGCAAGAATTCGAGTGGGCGTGATTACCGCGAGGCTTATCTGGTACGAGCGGAAGGAGTAGCGCGAAATGATCCGGGCAATGCTCGATCTCGACACCCAGCTCTTCCTCTTTTTCAACCACGCCATCGCCAACCCGGTGTTCGACGCGGTGTTTGTCCTTATCACCAACGGACGGTTCTGGATACTGCCGGGTATTGCCGCGGCGCTGGTGTTTCTATATTTCAAGCGGCGCTCGGCCGTGGTTGTTCTCGCGCTCTCGCTTCTCACGGTGTCGATTTCCGACCCGGTGTGCAACAGAATCATCAAACCGCAGTTTCACCGGCTGCGGCCGTGCGACGAGCGCGTGGTTATTCCCGGCGGGCGGTTCCTGCTCGGCCGCAAGGGCTCGGAGTCGTTTCCGTCGTCGCACGCCGCGAATATGTTCGCCCAAGCGACCCTGTTTTCTCTTTTGTATAGGCGCAGGCGTGTGTGGATCACCGCATTCGCCTTTGCCGCCGTCATCGCGTTCTCGCGCGTCTACGTGGGCGCGCACTACCCGCTCGATGTTTTCGGGGGAGCTGTTTTCGGCATGATGGCGGGCGGGATTGTTTATGCCGGGTATTGTTTTGCGATAAAGAAGTGGAATCCGAAGGTGCTGCAGATCCGACCGTAGCCCCGTCCCCGAGGCAGGACCGGTTCTACGGGCGGACCAATCGCTGCAGGTACGCAGATCGACGAACCTTGTCAGACCGGAATCAACTTATGAAAATCCTTATCGCGTGTGCCGTCATCCTTCTTGTCGCCGTCGGTATAAGTCTTTACAGAAGGAAATCAATGGAAAGGCTCTTTCGGCTTCCGCAGGGAGAAATCCTGGTCATCGACGTCCGCTCAAAGCAGGAATACGACGCCGGCCATTTCAGCACCGCGATCAACATTCCCCACGACCAGATCGCCGGACGGATCAAGGAATTTGAACCGTACCGGCACAAACAGATCGTCGTATACTGCCACAGCGGCAACCGCAGCGCCATTGCGGTTTCGGTCCTCAGGCAGAACGGGTTCGAGAATGTTGCGAACGCCGGCGGATACGATGCAATAAAGAGGTTCGATACAAAATGATCGCAAAGGGCCGGGTTGCATCTCTGCGGGCGATATTGCGTGTGTCAATATGCCTTTCGCTGTGGGCCGTTGCCGTACCCGCGTGTTCCATATCTGCCGCCACCCTCACCTACCGGTTTTTTGCCGGCAAGGACACCGTGACCTCGTCGTGCGCCATTGCCAGGGACAGCGCGGGCACCATCATTCACACCGAGTGGCGATCCGACACGGCGGCCGTGGTCAATGAACTGAAAATTGACAAATCGGCAGAAGACCGGTCGTGGGAGGCCGTGGAGCGCGCGAAGGGCACAGACGTCCTTCTTGTCAAGACCGGCGACAGCCTCGTGCTGTCCGGCACGTTCCGGGGCAAACCGGTTGCCCGGACGTATGCGCTCGGGCGTGTGGTATGGAAGCAGATGATGCCGTTTGACCTGCGCGATTTCGCGCTGTCGTCCGCGGCCGAGCTCACCTTCACCGGCATCGCGCTTGTGGGACCGTACACGCTCAAGCCCTACACGCTGCGGGCGCGGCGCCTGGGCGAGGAAGCGGTGGAGGTGAGGGGAACGCCGGTCGCGGCGGTGCGCATCAGGATCGCGCCGACCGGACTGTTTTCCGCGCTCTGGCACGGAGACTACTGGTTCAGGAAGGGCGACGGCCTGTTTGTAAAGAG
>DATFYJ010000185.1:0-2141 GCA_035315105.1 Chitinivibrionales bacterium | reverse complement strand
ATTTTACAAGTTGCGAGTGTGTCTTTATTTGAAAAACTCCCCTTGTATGAGGCGTTTTCAGATATTGACATCAGCGAATCACATAACGAGCCTTGTATCCAATTGAATTTGTTCGACATATAACCGGACACTACTGAATTGAAATACTAAATGCATCCTGATGATCTATTGCGAAGGCCGATGGCGCAGGGATTGATTCTTGACAGAATAGATTCCCTATTTCCGCGCGTTAGGTGGACCGGAGCGGTGAGCTAAAGCGAATTGCCGCCTGATCCTCGCCGAAGGCGGTAGGGACAGGCGGCAACGAGGCCCAATGGCCGAGCCCGGAGGGAGACCGACCACGCGCTTTTGCGCGGGGGAACGCCCAAGTCTTCTTGATAATTTAGAACACGAGGAAGAAAGGACATATAATGTATAAACCCATTCTCATTGCTTCATGCTTATTGATATCAAATTATGCATTCGCCCTCACCCCGGCCGAAATACTTTCGGCCATCGACAAAAACCGCGACTACGGCACAATTTCCTATAACGCAACCATGGAGATCCACGTGGGCGGAGAGGTTCGCACAAAGACCATGAAGGCGCTGGGCCTCGGCACCGAAAAGGCCCTTGCCGAATTCACCAATGCCGAGGATCGGGGCACCAAGTACCTTAAGATCAACAAGGAGCTATGGATTTATTTCCCCTCGGAGCAGGACGTCGTCAAGATTTCCGGCCACATGCTCAAGGAAGGCATGATGGGCTCCGACGTGTCGTACGAAGACGCGCTCGAGTCAGACGCGCTTCACAAGAAGTATGCGGCATCGCTTACCGGCGAGGAGGACTTCGAGGGCCACGCCTGCTATGTGCTCACGCTCGACGCAACGGTCAAGGACGCACCCTACTACAAACGGAAAATGTGGGTCGACAAGGAGCTCTTTATCCAGCGGCAGGAAGAGATGTACGCAAAGAGTGGTACTCTGCTCAAAGTCTCGCATGTGCTTGACATAAAAAAAATCGGCTCGCGCCATTTCCCCGTCAAAGTGGAAATGATCAACAAGCTGCGCAGGGACACAAAAACGGTTTTTGAGATGAATGATATTGCGTTTGATGTGAAGGTGGACAATAATGTGTTCAGCCTGCAGAATTTGCAGAGATAAATAGAGAGATTTTGGCGGAGGAAGTGTCCCCCTGGCCCCAAGCCTCCTCGGCCTCCGGCCTGCGGGGTCTCGGGGCACACCCCCTCGTGGGTAGCCCCCCAGTAAGTTGATTTGCAAGAAAGAAACTTCGGCTGCGGGGGCACCGAGAAAGATGGTTGACAGTTAACAGTGGCGGAATGAATTGAAGTCTTAAGTTTGCGGGAGTCATTAATATGATGAAAAACGGGTTATCAATATCAAAATCAATTTTGATTCTCGTCATGCTTTCCCTTGCCTCCTTGGCCCAGACACCGCGCGAGCAGGGCGTTGTTCTCTTCGGCACCCTGCAAAACGACATTGACGCGCTGGAAACGTTCGATCACGCAAAACCCCTGAGCGACCAGTTCGATTTCGCCGGCGCCAACCTTCTCACGCTCAACGCGCAGAACGCGAAGGCGACGGTCGTGAAGTTCGACGCCAGCGCCGACCTGTGGCTCCTGCTCGGCGCGTATGCCGACGCCTTCCGTAAAGCCGACTCTTCCTTTGCCCTCGCCGTTCTCCCCTCCCCGTCGTCGGCGGTCGTGCTTGACATCCGCAAGCTATACGGCGCGCTGTTCCTTCCCTTTGCCGACATATCGCTGGGCAGGCAAATCATCTCGTTCGGCGAGGGCATGGTGTTCTCGCCCGTCGACGTGTTCTCCTCGGTAAACATCCTCGATCTGTCGCTCCGCCGCCGGGGCAGCGACGTGGCGCGCGTACGCGTGCCGTTCGGCGACCTTGCGGGCATTGACGCGCTTGTGAAAGTGAGCTCACGGGCCGACGGGGTGGCCGGCGCAATAAAAGGTTATGGCCACGCAGGAAGTTTCGATCTTGCGGGCGTCGGCATTTACCAGGGCGGTACACGGGAATACATCACCGGCCTCACCTTCAAGGGCGACCTCGTTGCCGGCGTGTACGGCGAACTCGTCGAGCATTGGCAATACGGCGGCAACCGGGCCTTTGTGGGAATGCTCGGCGCAG
>DATFYJ010000184.1:0-3770 GCA_035315105.1 Chitinivibrionales bacterium | reverse complement strand
CACAACTTCCGCTCCAAGGGTGCGCGCTTATGTTTGTGTAATTCCAAATTTTCACCCTCTCCCCGTGGGAGAGGGCGGGGTGAGGTTGTTCCGGTCTTGCCACAGGTCCCACCACGCTGCACCTCGCGAAGCTCTCAAAGGCATTTTTCACTGATTTATTAATTATGGTATTCACCTGACACCTTAAAATGCTATGGGCTTGAACGAATTGAACATCTTTACTTCACAACTGGCGCTCCAAGGGTGCGCGCTTATGTTTATGTAATTCCAAATTTTCACCCTCTCCCCGTGGGAGAGGGCGGGGTGAGGTTGTTCCGGTCTTGCCACAGGCCAACAACGCTGCACCCCGCGAAGCTCCCAAAGGCATTTTTTATTGATTTATTAATTGTAGTAATCGATTGTCAGGCAAATACGGTATCAACACAATCGGCATATACCATTTATCGGTTAACTTGAGGAGTCTGTCCATGTCTAATCCTGTCCCAAACTCCTTCTGGGCGGACTTTGCCGCCACCTTGCAAAAACTACGTATTCCAGAACCGAAAAGCAAGTATTATGTCGTATGGGTCAAGCGGTTCGGCCGGTTTCTTAATGGCGTTCCGTTTGTGCAGGCTTCCGCAGAGATGGCGGAGGCTTTCTTGACGGATCTTGCCGCTGATCCGCTCATAGAGGACTGGCAGGTCGAACAGGCGAAAGAGGCGGTGAGGGTTTTGTATGCGGACCATCTCAAGGTTAACATGCACAACTCGGGATTTCGGGAAAATGCGGGCTTAAAGGATTCCATTGTTGATGGAGACCGTATTGAGAGGCTTCACGGCGGTCTGCTTAAGAAGGTTGTGTCGGAAATCAGGGTGCGGCATTACTCCATCCGTACGGAAGATTCTTACCTCGCCTGGATAAAGCGCTTTATTTCCTTTCATAATCTTAGGGATCCGGAGGAGCTTGACTTTGGCGATATCAGGAAGTATCTGGATTTTCTTGCGACCGAGCGCAATGTCTCTTCGGCGACCCAGAACCTCGCGCTCAATTCGCTGGTGTTCATGTATAGGCAGGTTCTCAAGAAGGAACCGGGGGAGTTTGGTGATTTCACAAGAGCGAAAGCAAGCACTCGAGTGCCCACGGTGCTGGCGAGGGACGAAATCGACCGCCTGCTCAGGAACATGGATGGCGTGTACAAAACCATGGCCGGGCTCCTGTGGGGCGCCGGGCTGCGTGTGATGGAATGCGTTCGGCTTCGGGTGCAGGACATAGACTTTGATATGCAGCGGATCATCGTCCGGGACGGCAAGGGCGCCAAGGACAGGGTCACCATGCTGCCCGCGCGGTTCGTTGCGCCGCTCAGGGAACAGCTTGCGGTTGCGAAAAAGCTATTCACGGGGGACAGGTCCGGCAAAATTGCGGGAGTGTATCTTTGGGATTCAATCGAGCGGAAGTTTCCGAACGCGTCGAGAGAATGGATCTGGCAGTATGTTTTCCCGTCCGAGAAGCTTTCGGTGGACCCCCGCACCCGCAAGGTCCGGCGGCACCACCTCGACCCGAACATTCTTCAGCGCCGTATCAAACAGGCCGCGCTCGATGCGGGCATTGCCAAGCGCGTGAGCTGCCACACCCTGCGTCATTCCTTCGCCACGCACCTCCTCAAGAACGGCGCCGACATCCGCACCGTCCAGGAGCTCCTCGGCCACTCCGATGTGTCAACCACCATGATCTACACCCACGTCCTCAACCGGCCGGGCATACCCGTGCCGAGTCCCGCGGACGCTTAGAGAAAATATTTAATAATAGTGAATATTTGTCGGGGGAAGTATCCCCCTCACTTCGGCCCTGCGGTCCTCCGTTACCCCCTCCTGGGTGCACCCCTTGTTGGTGCAGTTGCAAAACCAAGCACCTGTGCGGGGGCACCCACAAGCAGCGGTTGAAAAAAAGCCGAACAAGTTGACGGTTGACAGTTGCCAGATAGATTCCAAGCGTATGCCAATTGGCGCAACAAGAACAAATTGACAGAATAGATTTCCGTTGCCGCGCGTTAGGTGGACCGTAGGGTGAGCTAGGGCGAATTGCCGGCCGACCCTCGCCGCAGGCGACTAGGGCGGTCCGGCAACGAGGCGAATAGCCGAGCCCGGAGGGACGACCCTTGGAAGCACCCGAAGGGGTGGACCGGCCCGAGCGTAGCGAGGGCAACGCCCATCTCATTATTTCTTCCCGCTTTTTCTTTACCAAATCACCATTGTTTCTTTATATTTTGATCGTACGATAAATGATAGCAAAGCGTTAACAAGGAGACCATCATGATTTTCAGACGATCCGGCATCGTATTTGTCGCGGCGGCTATCACTCTGGCATCCGGCTCATTCACTGTTCAGGCCCAGACATGGGACACGCTTCACAAATCGGAATATTCGGTGTGGGTGACGCCGGATTACAACCTGGCTGCCTGCAACACCTACAGGAACAACCTTGACTCGGTCGCAACCGAGCTCGACAAGGCGATCCCGCTCATCGTGCAGTATCTGGGGATTGCGCCGCCGGAAAAGCCGCAACGGGTCGAGATCGATTCGAACACGGCCGGCATGGGCGGTTGGTCCTCCGGCGGCGATGTCGGGTATTTTATCTCCGATTTCTACGGACGCCCCACGTTTGGCGACGGCCTGCGATGGATACGGGGGGTGATTATCGGCGAGGTGATCAATTCGACGACCGGCGCGGTCTCGGGCGATTGGCCCCGTGACTGGTGGTGCGACGACGTGTGGTACTTTCCGGGTTTTGTGGCCGGCGAGCTGCTCAAGCAGACCGTGGACACTGCATTCGGAAACTATTGGCTTACAAGCGAGAAATATCCGACGTATCCGGTGTACAATATCTTTAAGGGCCTGCTGACGGAATTCGGATGGACGTTCTACAAGAATTTTTTCGCGGCAGTTCTTGCCGACACCATGCATTGGGGAAACATCGGCGCGAACCCCTCCTCGATAAAAACCGACTACGTGATCGCGTATCTGAGCCTTGCTGCGGGGCGGAACCTTGGCGCGACATTCGACAGCGCAAATGTTGCGGGTGCGGATGCCGTGGAAATTGCGGCGATCATGAGCGTCGAAGAGAGGCTCCAGCTTGCCCTGTCGCAAAAACTCAAGGTCGCCACGGCATGGACCGATTTCCGCAATGGCAACTATGCTGCGGCGAAGCACATTCTGGACAGCCTGGGCGTGGCGGGAGTGCGGCATGACGGTTTTGTCAAGGATGGGGGAATATCCGGCAGAGTGCCGGCGAGCGTTATGGTGTATTCGCTGAAAGGACAGGTCCTCTATTCCGCGCCGGGAAAGAAATTCGATGCTGCAATGCTGAACAGATTGTTCGGCGGGCAGACGGTTGTTGTCAGGTATGTGTTTGATGACGGATTGACGTATAGTTCAAAGCGGTTTATCGCAAGAAATTAATATCAAGTTCATACTCCGCAGCGTCGCGTTTCTAAAGATACAAGAAAAGATTGGGCGTTCCCCGCCAATGTAGAGACGTAGCGCGCTACGTCTCTACATTGGCGGGTCGGTCTCCCTACGGGCTCGGCTGTTCGCCTCGTTGCCGGACCGCCCTAGGCGCCTGCGGCGAGGGTCGGCCGGCAATCCCGCCATGGGCGGGACCACTTCGGTCCACCTAACGCGCGGAAACGGAAATCCATTCTGTCAAATTGCAGTACTTGCGCCCTTTGGCATTCGCATTAAGCAATGCAGGTTGGCTTTCAATAATCAATCATGTGATGATTGTGGAAGATTTCT
>DATFYJ010000183.1:0-3174 GCA_035315105.1 Chitinivibrionales bacterium | reverse complement strand
AAGGCCGCGCTGCCCTACCTCCGGCAGAACGGCATCAGGCTCGTTCGTGCTTCCGAAATAGTCAAGTAAGCGCCCGGCGCGTCAGAGACGCGTCAAAAAAGTATATTGAAATCAGGAAAGGAGCCTTACCATGGCAACGCTTGGAGTGAACATCGACCACATCGCCACCATACGACAGGCCCGCGGCGGCAAGGACCCGGACCCGGTCCAGGCCGCGGCAATCGCGGAACTCGCGGGCGCGCACGGCGTCACCGCGCACCTGCGCGAGGACCGGCGGCACATGCAGGACAGGGACATTTACCTGCTCAAGCAATCGGTCTCCACCAGGCTCAACCTGGAAATGGCTGCAACGGCCGAGATCGTCAAGATCGCGGTTGACGTGCTTCCCTGGATGGTCACCCTGGTTCCGGAGCGTCGCGAAGAGCGTACCACCGAAGGCGGGCTGTCGCTCCAGGGAAAAGAGCGCGACCTGGAAAAGACGCTTGAGTCGTTCCGCAATAACAACATCCTGGTGAGCCTGTTCATCGACCCGGACATCCACCAGATCAAGGCGGCAAGCAAGACCGGCGCCACACACGTGGAGCTGCACACCGGGTACTATGCAAACGCAAAGGGACAGCAGGCGCAGTCCGACGAGCTTGCGCGCCTGCGCGACGCGGCGATGGTCAGCGTGAAGCTTGGGCTGCACGTTAATGCCGGGCACGGGCTCACCTACCAGAACGTGACGGCAGTGGCAGACATTGACGGCGTCGAGGAACTCAACATCGGCCACAGCATCGTGGCGCGCGCGTCGCTCGTGGGGCTCGACCGGGCCGTGAGAGACATGCTGACGCTGATTGAGTAGCCGATGAATTGTAGATTGTAGAATGTAGATTGTAGATTTTAGATCTTAGATTGACGAATGGTAAGCTTGTCAATCCGCAATCCGCATTCTACAATTCGCAATAGAGAATAAAGAAGAAATCAAAGAGTTGGAAGGGCCTCACCGGCCCTTAGACCCGGCAAGGAAAATGCTTATTGTAACAACTCACGCGGCGACCGAAGGCGCCGCACCCCCTTGGAAAGGGGGAAAATCAGATCTCTGATCCGTCTGCTCTACTGAAATCCACCTCTCTTTAAACAGCAAACTTGTAAAAGTCATCATTCATCTATCCTATGCATGATTTCTGCCTAGCCTAAGGCAGGAAGAACTCGCATTTGCAGTTGCGGAATGGGATTATTATATTGTTGGTGGATTATTGGGAAAATGAATAAAATGAAATGTTAGAGCCGGGAGAACAACATTATGAAGATTCAGAAAAGCTCACGACACTCACGAATCACTGGCGATTTTGGCGAACTGCTCGTGCTTTACTTGTTGTCCAAAACAGGATTCGAATGCGCACGGATTGACCATACCGGGATTGATTTGGTTGCCAGACGGCCAAGATCATCGGAACTTATGGGCATTTCTGTAAAAAGCCGCAGCAGAACAAAGGGTACCGAAGGTACGCATATTAACGTCAGAAAAGACCACATTGACAAAGTCCAAGCTGCCTGCCGCACTTTTAAATGTAGACCTTATATAGCCTTTGTCGTTGACGAAGCAGACAAAATACGAGTATTAATAATTTCCGTACAACACATGCTGAAAATAAGGCCCGGCGGGCCAAAGGTTGCCGCCTGGTCAATGTCTGATAACGAACTTCAGCGATATCGAAACAACAAGAATATTATGTGGCTCGAACTCGGTTTGCACGAAGGTCGTTGGTGGCGTTGACAAGCTGCAATTCAGCTCTAACAATGGCTTGAGCTTAGCAAAGCGCTCTACCAAAAACGATAGTGGACACATAGTCGTTTTGGTCACTTAGGGCATCAGTGTAGGATTCCTCGGATACCAACCACCATCGCTGGCATCTCCATCCGCAAAACTATTATTTTGGCACCGGAGGTAATTTATGACATCAATAACAAAGCAACTGGCCAACAAGGCCCTATCGTTGCCGCCGAATGAGCGTGCAACCCTGGCAGACACGCTCCTCGTGAGTCTTGATCGGCCTGATCCGAAAATTGACGCGCTATGGAAAGCGGAAGCTGAAGACGGGCTGAAAGCTTACAAATCGGGAAAAACAAAAGCAGCTTCATTGTCACTGTTGAGAGCATTAAAACACGGGAAAAAAGAAATCAAGGAACGGAGCTACAAGGTTGTCGGATAAATCTCAAATTCGAAGACCGGTTCGTTCTGGAAGAATGTTTATAATGTACAGTGATCGTATTTACCTGACACCCGAAAATGCTATGGGCTTGAACGGATACAACATCTTTGCTTCGCAACTGCCGCTCCAAGGGTGCGCGCAACGGGTGTCTCGGTCTTGCCACAGCCCCAACAACGCTGCACCCGGCGAAGCTCACAAAGGCATTTCAATTTTATTCATTTAGTAGTTGTAGAAGTCACCCCGCCTTTGCCTTCGCCTTAACCTTCGCCATTGTTTTCGGGATAACCTCCGGCTTTTCCCTTGTCCCCGCGGCCCTCGGCGGCTTGATGTACTTGATTTCGGTCGGCAGTCCCATGTTGTCAAGAAGCCCGATAAACGGGTCAGGGTCGAGTTCCTCCACGTTCACCATGGTCTTCGGGTTCCAGGTTCCGTTCGCGACAAGCATTGCCGCCGCTGCGACGGGAACGCCCGCGGTATAGGAGATCGCCTGCGATTCAACTTCTTCGTAGCACTTCTTGTGGTCGCAGATGTTGTAAATGAAGATCTCCTTCTCCTTGCCGTCCTTTTTGCCCCTCGTGAGGTTTCCGATGCAGGTTTTTCCGGTGTACACCTGGGCGAGCGTGCTCGGGTCGGGCAGGCACGCCTTCACCACCTTGAGCGGAACGGTCACGAGGCCTTCGGCAGTGGTGACCGGCTGGTGCGACAGCAGCCCGATGTTTTTGAGCACGGTGAAGACGTTTATGTAGTGGTCCGAAAATCCCATCCAGAAGCGGATGCTGTTCGCGTCGATGTTCTTGGAAAGCAAGTGCAGTTCGTCGTGGCCGTTCAGATACACCGTCTGTTTTCCCACAACAGGAAACGTGTAGACCATTTTCTCGTCGTGAATGGGCTTGCACACCCACTTTCGGTCGATCCAGGTCCACACCTTGATGAATTCCCGGAAGTTAATCTCCGGGTCGAAGTTGGTGGCAAAGTACTT
>DATFYJ010000182.1:0-3224 GCA_035315105.1 Chitinivibrionales bacterium | reverse complement strand
GGTGCTGAGAAAGCCCGGATTGACCGCGCAGTTTGCGGCCGTGGATACGGCCGTCGGCACTGCCGTCACGTTTACGGATACGGGGGTACCCGGGTCCGCAACTCCCTACGTGTATGCGTTAACGGCATATTCGCAGACCGCGCATGCGGACACGTCGAACACCGACACGGTGACAATGACAGTCGCGGCAGTTGGGGATATTTTTGTGGCGCCGCAGATTACTGAAGTATTTCCCTACTATCCGCCAGAACCTCATATCCTCTACGTTTTCTTCTACGACAGCTCCACTACCGAAACCGGGTACAGGATTTTCAGGTCAACCGATTTTGGTGTTTTTTCATTGGTAAAGGACACTGTTTCTTCATCGCCATCCGACAGGGGAGAGATCCACTTCATAGATTCTGCGGTTTCTCCAAATACCTGGTATCAATACTATGTTGCCGCATATAAAACCCAGCCGAATGTGAGTCTTGCCAGTGACACAGTGAGTATCTTCACGTTTGATTCAAATGCCATCAAACAGGACGCATTCAAGGTGTCGCGAGAGTACCTGGTCTTGACGAAAGCGAGCAGCTACCCGATAAAATACAAAGGATGGGGCCTCAAATCGGGAGATACAATTGCCCTTAATGAGACCGGCCTGCCTGATTCAACGATGTTTTCTATCATCAACATTTCGAGCCCAACCGCCCCGAAATATGCCGGAACCGGTTTGTCGCCGGCTGCATTGATGGGGAGAACGTCGTTTACCATGGGCCGGAACATTTTCGGCTTTGGTGCCCTTATTCCTATAATCATGACACGTTTTGAATACCATTCTGGTGTAATCGACAAGTCGGACACGGTCAACCTGGCATTGAGGTCCGTTTTTCCAACCTCCGGACTCTTGTCCGATACCTCGTTCCTTGTTGTGGGCTTGGAAAACGTCCAACCTTTGATTACCGACTGGCTCGAAGCGCAAGAGTACTCGTTCAACGATAAGACCAAAATTCTTTCGCCTTCCGGTAGCTTCGCCTTGGTGGGACCGGAGGATGGTGCTTCAGGAAGTGTTATCTACAACAGAGTGCTTTTTACCAATGCCCTCAATTATGGCGGCGGTGGCGGAGTACCATTCCTCCAAATAGCGGATTTTCGATACCAAGGTGTGGATGTACCAAGATACACTGTGAACTACGAATCGGTCAACCTGAACGGCTTTCCCCACATTGTCAACGGCATGCTCATCGACACCTCCAAGCTCAAGGACGCCAACAACATCTTCGTCGACACGGTAAAGAATCTTGTGATCGGACTTTCCGACACCGAGCTTTCGGTTTGGACGTATCACGCCGTGATCGGCGTTGCCAACGGCCTGCCCGCGCACGCCGCTCCCGGCGGCTCCATGCGGATACTCGCCTGCGACCATGGGGCGGCCGTGATTTCGCTGCCGCCGCACTCGGGCGCCGCAGCGGTCTCCATCTACGATCTTGCCGGAAGAGAAATCCAGGGTTTCGACAATGTCCGGGGCGACGCCGTTCGTTGGGTTCCTAAACGAGGGGCAGGAGTCTATGTTGTCAAGGCCCTGATCGACAACCGCCTCTACACGGCAAGATTCGTGTTGTCCAGGTAGCCGACGGCCGGAGCCCACGGTTTCTCAAGCCATGAATCCAGACCCAGACAAGTGATGAATAAGTTCTCCGTCTTCCTAGCTCAACCCCGTGCTTGCTTTTACGGAATGCATCCCCCTTACGAAAGATATGGAACTGCATAGGGGGGCAAGTACTGATTACATTAATGTGAAGGGGGTAGTTTCTTGCGCCAGGGGCGACGGAGGGTGTGCAAGAGCACATTGCCGGCCGACCCGGCCGCCAGGCATAGGGCGGACCGGCAACGAGGCGAAGAGCCGAGCCCGGAGGAGAACCGGTGCCTAAGGCAGGCGCCCAGATCTTCTCTTGAAAGAAAACCTGCCAAAATAGAAAGCGTGTCCCACCTCTCATTCATTACAAACATTACAACTTGCACCAACATCCTTCACACATAGTATCTTTACATCGAAATATCAAAACATCGAATACCGATTCACCACGGCAACATTAACTCTCAGGAGGGACTCATGGACATGGACAATATGTGGGAAAAGATAAAAAAGAACTTCAAGGAAGGCGCTGCCGTCTCCATCGAAAAAATCGAGGAGTATTCGAAGATCGGCAAGCTCAAGATCGAAGAATTCGCCGCAAAAAAGAAGATCGAGAAGAACTGTGTCGACATAGGGGAGCGGGTTTTCGACCTGATGGAATCCGGCAAGGCTTCCGATGTCGCAAACGATCCGCCGGTGAAGAAGGCAGTGGACAACATCTGCGCCCTCAATCAGGAGCTTGTCTCCATTGAAAAGAAAATGAAGGCCGTGGCCGAAGAGGCAAGAAAGACCAGGGGCAGGCCCGGCGATCCCGCCGATTCCGTCGGCGCATGATTCATCCCGCTTCATGAAGAACCGCAGGCCCAGAGGAATCCTCCTTGTTCCGTCCGGCGGAGCAAAGGTCCGCACCGTCCGGATCTCCCGTATCCTTGTCGTCGCGGCGTGCATCGTGGTCGCCGCCGGGTTTGCCGGTTACTTCATCCCGTTCAACGGATTAACCGTCGACGTCGTCAAGCAGAACCAGGAGCATAACCTCGAGGAACAGAACAAGAAGCTGCGCGATATCATACGGCCCCTGTACCGGCTGCGCGCAATGCTCTCCTCTGAGCTGGAGAGCCTCGACCGCAAACGTTTGTCCTTGCAGGGGGATTTCGGGAAAAAAGAAGACAGCCGGCGCCGGGCGAGGACAAGAACCAGGCAGACCGAGCCGGCCCCTGACGAATTTGTCGCAAGAGTAAACGCTTCGGACGAACTGTTCCGCGGCGCCATTGCAACCGCGGTAAGGAGGCCGGGCTGTTTCGACTCGATTCCGCTCATTCGTCCGGTTGAAGGCAATCCCGTGATGGGCGCCCGCTTCGACGTGGAAAAGGACCCTTTCACCGGTACGATGAAACGCCATTACGGCGACGATTTCATCGGCGCGCGGGGCGCGCCGGTCCTGGCCACCGCGTCGGGGACCGTGGCGCGCGTGGAAGACAGCAAGGTCTGGGGAAAGCGGATCATCATCAATCACGCGTTCGGGTACAGCACCGTCTATGCGCACCTGGGCACGGTCGACGCGTTTACAGGCAAGAAAGTGAAGAAGGGCGCCTGCATCGGCACCATGGGA
>DATFYJ010000181.1:0-2927 GCA_035315105.1 Chitinivibrionales bacterium | reverse complement strand
AAAGGTCCCACGAAAGCGGCGCGCTCTGTCCCTTCTTAGCGGTAAACGAAACCTGCGCGCCGCTGTTCGCAAACGCCCTGTCAACGGGTTTTGCGGTCGCAGCGTCGATCAGAAACAACTGCGCAGTGCCGCTTAAATCTTTATCTGCCATGTTCGACACCTTGGCGGTCAGGGTGATTTTGTCGTTCTCACGGAAAAACCGCGGCAGGTTCGGCATCACCATGAGGTCTTTCTGCGTGACGAGCTCGTTTGAACACTGACCGTATTTAAGGTCCTGCGTATGCGCGAAACCGAGCATTTTCCATTTGGTAAGCGCTTCGGGCATCTGGAACTTGATGATGATTTCAGCGTTCTCGTTTGTTTCGAGAAGCGGGTAGAAAAATGCGGTTTCGTTGAGGTTGGTGCGGGCTGAAACTTTGGAAAGGTCTTCTTTGAAGGCGGCTTTGTCACCAGGGTCCTGTTTTTCCTGTCCTGCCGATCCCGCAACAAGTCCTAAAACATTTTTTGCTGCTGTCCGGCTTTCCGCGTCATCAAATACAAATGTTTTTGATTCCTTTTTCTTATCCATTTCCATCATCGGCTCCGGAGCTGCCGCTGGGAGGGAAGCGTCTGCGTAACCAAATGAAGCTGATTTTCTCAGCGCACCAACTTGGACAAAACGAGGGTCGCCGCCTCCACCACCGAACCCCATGCCGTAACCATTATAATAGCTCCCCTCAAAATTGTACCCGAACCAGTTGAGACTCGGATACCTCCGAAACGGACTGCCCGGAATGTCGTTCCATCCGTACGCGTATGGCATTGCGGGTTTTGCTTCAAAACACCGCCTGATGGTCCACTCAAGGCTTGGCCCGTAGCTTGGCCAGATGCTGAAATACCAGGTGTTTGGTCTGAACGCGTCGAGCGATGCATCGTAAAGCGCGGCCACCATTTCCGCCGCAACCTTGTCCTTGTTCCTGCCCGCGATTTTCAGGCGCCATTCCTCTTTTTCGTCTGGAGCAAGTTTTTTGCGGAACGTTTCGAAAGAGATATCGAGCATTTTGTTTGTCCACGGAACCGTGATCGTTCCATCGTGCTGGAAACTCCGGTTGTCGTGCACAAACGTGAGGTGATAGCCGAGGTTGCCGCGGTGCTTCTCCTCAACCGGTATTTCGATGCGCTTCTGCTCCTTGGAAAGCCTGATCCATTCGTGCGCGACAATCACGTTCTTGTATTCTATTTCGTAAAGCACTTGAACGTTTTCGTAGCCCGACCCGATCAACAATGAAGCCTTTTCCCCGGGCTCGCATTTCTCCCTGAGCGCCACAAACCAGTCGGCAATTGGATACGGAATCTTTTTCTCCCAGTCGGTGAACAGCGTGAAATAGCGGATGTCTTTCACCGGCTGTCCGGCGGCGTCTTTGGTTTCCGCTTCGAGCACATACGCGCCCTGCTGCCAGGAGGCAATACCCGTAATCCTGAGTTTCTTGTCCTTTTCGGTGTCAAACGACGTTGCAAACGCTTCTTCGCCCCTCGGCCATGCGGTGATGTCGAGCTCGTCGCCGTAACAATCGGACGGGAAAAGCTCGTCATGACTGCTCCTTGTCATAACCTGCGTATCGGGCAGAGCCCAGTTTCTTGTGCGATACACCTTGAAGGGAGGTTTCAATTTGTAAACGACAATTGTTCCCTTTGCAGGTTCGAACCTTTCATTGAGATTTGCCGTTGAAATGTTGAAAGAATCCGACTCGGGCCTGTAGACTTTCTGCGGAACATCGACGCTCAGGGTGAGCGAAACATACCCCACATTCACGCTGCCTGTGGTCGATCTCGTCTCACCGGTAATGTCGGTCACGTCAAAGTATCCGATGTAACAGAACGTGGGGTTTTCACTTCTTGGAACAGAGAGGTCCGGCACAGCGGTAAAATCGACGGAAAAACCGCCGGTGTCGTTGGTGACTGCCGTGCCGTTTGCGATCTCCATTTCGGACGACCAGCGCGCCGGCCGCCACCAGCACCACCACCAGTTTGGAAAGCGCGCCTGCCTGACGATGCGGTATTTCACCTTTGCGCCATCGATTGCCGAGCCAGCATACGCCTTTGCGGTCCCGTTGAGCCGGACGGTTTCGCCCAGCCGCTTGGTTCCCTTGAACGGGTCCATGGTTACGGCGAACTTGGGGCGTTTGTAGTCTTCCACCGAAATGGACACCGATCCATTGGCATCGGCAATTCTCATTGAACCGTTGAGTGAGCCTGTCGGCGCGACAAACGACCCGTGGATTGAGCCGTACGCGTTCGATGTGAGATCGAGATGCGCCACCTCCTGGTTGTTGACATTATAGAACCGCGCCGTTGCGTTCTCGCCGGCGGCTATTTCGTTTTTCTCGCCGTCGGTGCGGATCATGATGCCCTTGAAATAGATGGTCTGGCCCGGCCGGTATATGGCGCGGTCGGTGAAGAAATGAGTGACGGTGGTTGTGCGCTTTGAGGGTTTGCCGTACCGGTAAAGGTTGTAGCTGTCATCAAGAAAAAGGCGGTCTTTTCCGTGAATGAACTCGAAGCTGCAGCTGCTCCACCGGTCCGACTGCGGAGGAACGCTGATATGCCCTTCCGCGTCGGAAAGATAGGTTCCCTTAAGCTGCTTCCGGTACTCGCGCGCCTGATGGTCGTAGACCTGCGCCCACATGTTTGCGGTCACGCCTTTGAGGCATGAACCATGCGTCCGGTCGAGCAGATAGAACTCATAACCGCCGCCCTGCTCCCTGCGATCGATGGAGCTGATGTTGGAGATCTGCGTCGAGCCTAGGCAGACCGCCTGTTTTGCCGCCTTGAAATCCGGGTCGGACGCGGCCAGAATGACATAGTGGCCCGCAGGCGCGGCCGGCACATCGAGCTCCGCCGAATGCTCCTGATAATCGCCCGGGTCCGGCACGACAAGGTTCCAGGTT
>DATFYJ010000180.1:0-6262 GCA_035315105.1 Chitinivibrionales bacterium | reverse complement strand
GCGCGGTTGACGACATCGCAAAAGTGGCGAATAAGGTCCGCGTGGCCAAGGGGACAATCACCAAACAGGACTACCAGTACAAGGCCGACGGCATTTCGGCCAATGTGCGGCTGATTCTGTACATCGTCATTTCCTTTCTTGTCGCCATTGCCGCCTACAAGTACATTCCGAACATCAACGGCTTCATCGACCTACCGTTCCTGAGCGTTTCGCGCCATTTCCCCTACATGCCGTCGTGGCTCTTTGTCCCGTTCATGACGCTCGTTATCGCCGTGATGGCAAACGGCGTGAACTTCACCGACGGCTTCGATACGCTCGCGGCGGTGCCGCTCATCACCTGTTTCCTGTTCCTCGGCGTCATTGCTTATGTGTCAAGCCATGCGGTGTGGAGCAGGTACCTGCTTATTCCCTACATTGCCGGCGTCGTCGAAATCCTGCCGCTCATCGGCGCCGCCGTGGGCACGCTCCTGGCGTTTCTGTGGTTCAACGCGCCGCCGTCGTCCATCATCATGGGCGATTCCGGCGCCGTGGGGCTGGGTGGAACCATCGGCATCATGTTCATCTTCATCAAGGCGGCGTTCTTTCTCCCCCTCGTGGGGTTCATCTTTCTGCTGGAGTTCTGCTCGGTGGTGCTCCAGATCGCCTCATTCAAATCGACGGGCAAACGCATTTTCCTCCGCGCGCCGATCCACCACCATTTCCAGTTTGTCATGCGAAAAAATCCATTTTACGCGCAAGAATTCTACATCCGCTCGAAAATCACCTGGCGTTTCCATATCATCTCGGTGATACTGCTCGTCCTCAGTCTCATTATTTTTCTCAAAGTGCGGTGAGCCGCCGTCTTGGAGCGGCGGCATGGCGTGCGCATAGCGGGGAGCAATGGTAACCGACCCTTACTCCGACTACTCGTCCCCGGCGGGACGCGAATGCACCCTCGCCGCCGGACGGTTCGCGCTGCTCACGCCGTCCAGCAGGGTGCTCGACATGGGCTGCGGACTCGGCGCCGGCGCATGCACCCTGGCGCGGGAATTCCGGTGCAAGATCACCGCGCTGGACATCAGCGAAGAAAACATCGAGGCGGCGCGGGAACGTGCGGTCCAAAACTCGGTGAGCCACCTCATCACCTTCACGCCCACCGACCTGCTTGCTGCCGATTTCTCAAAGCAGCCGTTCGACCTGGTTCTTGCCGAGGGCGGCGTGCTTTCGTTTCTGTCAAGGAACAAGGGGCTGGGGCTTGCGAACCAATGGACTGCGCCGCGCGGATGGTTTGCGTTCTCGGACCTTGTGGTGCTCACCGAGAAGGTGCCTGAGGAGGTGAAAAAGATTTTTGAGGACGAAACGTACCGCTACGAGACCGAAGCCTCCTACCGCGCCCTGATTGCCGCCGCCGGTTTTGAAACACAGTTCATGAGCCTTGTTCCGCAAAGCGGATGGGACAACTACTACGCGCACATGGCCCGGAGGCTCGATGACGACAAGGGGTTTTTCGCCAGCAAGCGGATCAAGCTTGCGTTCCACAAGGAAATTGATGTTTTTTACAGGATGGGAGGTTTCAGGTACGTGGGGTACCTGTTCGGCATCGCAAGGAAGGTCCGGTGACGCCCCGCGTGCAAATGCCGGACCGCAAGCCCGTGTGACCATAATCACAGACCTTTCCATGCCGGAATTGTATATTTTTGGTGCAGGCTCGGAGCGGCAAATTGCGGCACGCGGCCCCGAGCGGCGGACAAATCCCGAGAACAATCCTTTCACCAATAATTCTCATAGGAGGATGTATGAAAAGAGTTTCAACCGCACTTCTCGCGGGCCTATTTTCCGCGACGATGGCAATGGCCCAGATGCAACCGGTTCTGGACACTGTTGTCACCGACAAGCAGGGCGACGGCTGCATCGACTGGACAAACCGCATCATCTACGCCAAAGGCATCGGCGCGCCCAACCCCGACCATCCGGAAGCGGCACAGCGTGCCGGCGCGATCCGCGCGGCGCAGCAGATTGCCCTTCGCAACGCGCTGGAAACCCTCAAGGGAATTTTCCTGAACTCGAGCACGACGGTTGAGAACTTCATGGTGAAAAGCGACGTCATCACCAGCAGGGTGAGCGGGTTCGTACGCGGGTTCGAGCAGAAAGGCAAGGAGAAGTACATGAGCGACGGCTCGGTCGAGCTCGTGATGTCCATCCCGCTCGACGGCGTGGGCGGCATCGACGACATGCTCCTCGGAACCACGGTCGGAGAAAAACCGTCCATAACCGCGTTCGAGGGCGCAAAGGCGAAAAAGGCCATGATCTTTACCGGGCTCATCATCGACTGCCACGGCCTCAGCGTGAAGCCCGCGCTTGCTCCGAAAATCCTCGACGAATCGGGAAAGGAAGTATACGGCAGCGCATACGTGTCGAGGGAATGGGCCATCAAGTACGGCATCGTCGGCTACGCAAAGGACGTCAAGGCGGCCGCCAAGCTCGACCGCGTGGGGAAGACGCCCGGCCAGATCAAGGCGCTCAAGGCCCTTGGCGACAACGCGACCGACATCGTTATTTCCGACACCGATGCGGCTGACGTGCGCAGCGCGGCCCAGAACCTCAAGTTCCTGTCCGAGTGCCGCGTGATCCTGGTTGTTGACTGATAGGAATATCCCGAGAAACCCAACGCAAGGAGAAACAGCTTATGCAAAAGAGACATTCGTTAAGGACCTTTGCAACCTGCGCCCTGAGCATCGCGCTCGTGATCGCGGTCGGCTGCGCCCCTAAGGCACGCAAGGCCGGCGGATACATGGACACGCCCCTGTCCCACTACAAGGAGGGGATGAAATATTTTTACGACGGCAAATACGACAAAGCGCAGGAGGAGTTCAACCTTGCCACGTCGCTCGACGCGAAATTCGCGCAGGCGTACGCGGGACTCGCGCTTGTTACCGCGAAGAAGGGCGATTTCAAGGAGGCTATCAAGCTCGCCGAGAAGTGCCAGGCGCTCGACAATAAGATCCCTGACGGCTTCGTTGCCAAGGGCAACGTGATCACCATGCAGAATGAGGGAAAGCCGGCCAAGGAATGGCTCAAGGACGTGGAAAACGAGTACGAAAAGGCGCTCAAGATCGACCCGCAGAATTCCGAGGTCTATTTCCGGCGCGGCGAATGCTACAAGAAGGCCTACGAATTCGGCAAGGCCGCCGACGATTTCAAGAAGGTCCTCGAGCTCAAGAAGGATTTTACCAAGGAAGCCGACGACGAATGGCAGGTGGTGCAGATGATCGAGCGCGCCGCTCCCGGCACCGACGTGGGAAAGCGCATCGCGCTCGTGGAAAAAATCTCCCGCGCCGACATTGCCGCCCTCTTCGTATCGGAGCTCCAGATCGACAAGCTCGTTGAGAAGAAGCGTCCCAAGAACTACGACAATTCGTACCAGGCGCCCGCCGACAAGCGGGAAATGAAAGTCGACAGCGCGGTGAAAATGGCCGATATCACCGATATCGGCGGCCACTGGGCAAAGAACTTCATTTCCGATATCGTCGATCTCAAGATCCGCGGGCTGGAGCCGTATCCGGACCACACCTTCCATCCCGACCAGCTCGTGAACCGCGGCGAATACGCGCTCGTGGTCGAAGACGCGATCATCGCGATCCTTCACGACCCAAGTCTTGCCACCAAGCACATCGGCTCGCAGAGCAGGTTCCCCGACGTCAACGCGTCGCACCCGGCCTACAACGCCATCTGCAACGCGGTTGACAAGGGAGTAATGAACGCCGAGCTCAACGGCGAGTTCGGGCTTGCCAAGAGCGTGAGCGGCCCCGAGGCGCTCCTCGTGATACGCAAGATCAAGGAGCTGGCCAAGTAAGGTCGCGGCATCTGCCGCTTTGGCGCAGAAAAAAGAAAGGGGCGTTCGATGGAACGCCCCTTTTTCATGAAATGCCGGCGCGGATCACATGAAGCTTCTGAGCTTCTTGCTCCGGTAGGAATTGCGGAGCCGCCTGAGCCCCTTCTGCTTGATCTGGCGCACGCGCTCCCTGGTGAGGTGCACACGCTTGCCGATCTCCTCGAGCGTATGCGCGGTGTCCTGGCCGATGCCGAAGTACAGCTTGATGACTTCTTTTTCGGCAGCCGACAGCGTGTCGAGCAGTTTCTCTATTTCGCCGGACAGCGACACCTTTATCGCGCCTGAGTCCGGCAGTTCCTGATCGTGGTTGTGCAGCGAGTCGATGAGACGGAAGTCCTCGTCGTTCTGCATGGGCTTGTCAAGTGAGACATGCCGGTTGCCGATGCGAAGAATGTCGTTCACTTCCCGCTCCTCCACGCCCATCTCGCGTGCGATCTCCTCGGCGGTGGGCACCCGTTCCAGTTCCTGCTCGAGCTTGTTCTGCGCCTTGCCGATGTCGGAAATGGTCCCCACGCGGTGGAGCGGCACGTTGATGATGCGCGACTGCTCGGCGAGCGACTTGAGGATCGCCTGCCGGATCCACCACACGGCATAGGAAATGAACTTGAAGTTCTTCTTCTCGTCGAACTTCCGCGCCGCCTTGATGAGCCCGAGATTGCCCTCGTTGATGAGGTCGTTGAGCGGCAGTCCCTGGTTCTGGTAGTTGCGAGCAACGCTCACCACGAACCGCAGGTTCGCCTTCACCAGCCGCTCAAGTGCCTTCTTTTCTCCTCTGCGGATACGAACGGCAAGCTCGGCCTCTTCCTGCGCGGTAAGGGTGCGGTTGTTCTTTATTTCTTCCAGATAAAGATCGAGAGAATCTTTTTCCGAAAGTAACGTAGCAGTTCTCATCGTTTATCAGCTTTCGATCGGGTTGCCCGGCCCTGGTTCAACGCTGCGGACAAGTATGATTTGACCATGAATAACCGTTCAATTGTACCATATTTGCATGAAAAAGCCCACAATTTCGATTCACGGCGACTACGAGCCGGTATTGCATTTTATTGTCGGAAAGATCCCTTTTCGTGATACTGCTGGCCGACCTTGCACTCAATCTATTCTCTGCAAAAAAGAGGCCAAAATCCTGTTACAGACACCCGAGATGATGCCTACTGCATCATGAGCCAGATTTACAATATATAAAATGGTCACCGATCCGGCCAGAACAAAAGCTTGTGGGGTTTCCCGTTTGCTGATCCGAGGCGCTTACCAGAGAACCTGAAGACACCTGAGGATTTACTGCAGAATGACCACTTCGCAGACACTCATAGCGCTATTTCACCCGCGTACACCCATCGCGCCGGACCGGTCATATACACAGGACTTTTCCGGTCACCGCTCCATTCGATGAGCAGGTCGCCGCCCAGAAGATGCACGATCACCTTCGTGTCGTTAAGACCGTTCAGCACGCCCGACACAACGCTTGCGCACGCACCGGTGCCGCAGGCCATGGTCTCCCCGCACCCGCGCTCGTACACCCGCATCCGGATTTCGCTCTTCGACAGGACTTTTACGAACTCTACGTTCGCCCTCTTCGGAAAGAACGGATGCGACTCGAGCCTTTTCCCGTACGTGAGCACCAGTTCGTCGGTGAGTTCGTCGGCGTAGACGACGACGTGGGGGTTTCCCATGGACACCGCAGTGACGGTGAACTCCTTTTTGTCAATAGACAATATCTCCCCTATCGCCTCACCCGAACTCTTGGCAACCGGGATCTGCGACGCGTTGAGGACCGGCGGCCCCATGTCCACCCGGACCTGATCGCCTTCAAACGAAGTCCGTATGATGCCGGCCGCGGTCTCAACCGAAAGCTGAGGTTTGTCCCACAATTTTGTGTTCTTAAGGTACAATGCGAAGCAACGCACGCCGTTGCCGCACATTTCCGCCTCGCTGCCGTCCGCATTGAACACCCGCATGCCGAAATCCGCAGCCGACGACGGAACCACGCACAGCACGCCGTCGGCGCCGATGCCGCGCCTCCTGTCGCACAATGCGCCCGCCCGCTCCCTCACCGCAGGAAGCATCCCGGGGTTTGAGAGTGTGTCGGCCGTGACGATAAAGTCGTTTGCCAGGCCCTCAATTTTTGCGAATTTCATCTGCTCCTCCGAGCCTTACCCTGAATGCGATCTCTGGCATCAAAAATTGCAGGGTACTGTAAACTACGTTTTTGGGCCACCTGCGGGCAACTGGCGTCCGTTGCAGTAAGGAAAATCTTGCGTTGCGCTCTATTCCGTTGTATCTTTCTAAACGCGCCGCCGGTGCCATGCAGCGACGCAATGCAGCGCAGTCGGAGTTTTGACAAAATAGATTGGGTCCCGCGGGCAAAGGAACCGCAGCATGCCGTCTGATGTA
>DATFYJ010000179.1:0-2010 GCA_035315105.1 Chitinivibrionales bacterium | reverse complement strand
TCGCCCTTGTTCTTGGTCCGTACCGTCTTTTTTCCGAGGGTCTTGTTCAGGTATTCAGCGGTCGACGGGTCGTTAATGTTGCAAAACCATTTATACGCACAGTTGCTCACAATGTCGTTCGAGGCATCGCCGTAAATCTCGCGGAGCTGGGCCATGTTCTGCAGGATCAGGGCGTAGTCTATTCCATAACCTGACATGGTGGCGATCGAGATGTCCAGCTTCCCGAGGGCGGCGAATTCGTCGATCAGGAAGAGGCAGCGGTATTTTGCGCCGGGCGGTTTACGGCGGAAGGTCTGCATGCCGGCCGTGATCATCAGCCGGAGCCAGGTGCGCTGCGTTTCTACCCTGTCGGGCGGGATGACGATGTAAAGCGTTGTCGGCCGGTCCTTCCCTGCCCCCGTGAGGTCGGTCATTGAAAATGACGAACTCGATGTCGCGGCCTTGATCTGTGGATCTGACAGGAATTTCGTAAACCGTCCTAGGTTCGAGATAACCCCCGAATAGGTTTCCGGGGCCATGTCGATGAAGGTCGCCGCATTCTCCCGGATCGCCCCTTCGAAGGCATCGCTGTCGCACATGGGGATCAGGAATTTTTCCTTCAGCTCTTTGCGGGGCAGGCTGACGATCTCCCGGGCCCGGGCGAGCGTCTTGGTTTCGTTGTCCGACTGGTCAGCGAGCCAGAGCAGCACGGCGGTTAGAAGGCTTGAGGCGTTTTCGGTCCAGAAACCGTCCTTCCCGCCCTTTTCCTGTGGGCAGATGGCGGTGGCAAGAGCCTGCGCGACGGCGACGGCATTGCGGTCATGCCGATCGAGAACGTCAAGCGGGTTAAAAGTCGCGGATTGAAGCCCTAGGGCGGCGTAGGTGCTCTCCAGCTCGCCCCATGGGTTTATGACGTGGACATGCTGCTTCTGTGCTCTTGTTCTTCCGGAAATCGCGCTCAGTTCCCCTTTCGGGTCGATCACGATGCAGCTGCGCCCGATATTGCCAAGCCCGTAACGAAGCAGGGTCGGACAGATAACGCGGGTGCCCTTCCCCGCCCGCGTTTTCGCAAAAATGATGACGTGGTTTTCCGGCCTGCTGAAAACAGGGCCGCCGTCGTCGTAAGGATAATCGGGCGATGCGTACTTTCCGAAAAAGATGCCATCGGATGCGTCCTGTTCATCGCGCCACATACCGCCATTGGGGCTCATAAAGCTGGCGGTTCCGAAGTTGCCGGAGACCGGTTCTTCGTATGGTGCTTCTGGCGCTTTGGGGGCGCTCTCCATGTCGCGGAAGATCCAGACGAGCAGGGCGAAACCGGCCATGAAAAGGACGAATATCGCGCCCCCGCCGCCGGTGACTGTTCTGCCGTTGTTGTCGTAATACCACCACGCGACGGCGAGTATCACGACGACGCCGATGATAGTCCAGAGCGGCCGTAACTTTTTGAGTAGGCTTGTGGATGACGTAAATTATTCACGTGAAACAGGGCCTTAGAACGGCCCCGTTTCATCGTCCTCGTCGCGCCCTGGCTCTTCCGGCCCGGGCGCATTCTTTTTTGCCTGCGGCCAGCCGTGGCGGTCGCAGAATTTGTTCCACTCCTCGTTCACGGTCGGAAGGCAATGCGGGGTTTGTTCGAGGTCCAGCCGGATGCGCCGGAGGAACGCCGTGGGCATCATGGACTTCTCCACGTCGCTGCCGTCGGCTCTTCGGATCGCCTCGCACAACGCGAACTGTTCCTGCATGATATCTGTTTCCAGCCATGCGGACATTAGCTCGTCCTCCGTCTCTGGTCTGGATGGTGACTTGCTTTTCACCTTCTTAGGAAGGTCTTTCTTGGTTTTGGTTTTCATGCCTCTGCCCTTTTTCGATTGGTAGCAGTCGTCGGGGGTTTGATGATCGCCGGTCGTATCGCGCTGACCGGCGCCAGATTTCACCAGCTCGCTAACTTAGCGGACTTCTGCTTGTCTGGTTGATTCAGCAAAGCACCATATGTTGGGTCAACCTTTAGCAGACGCGTCTAAGGCTTGG
>DATFYJ010000178.1:0-2651 GCA_035315105.1 Chitinivibrionales bacterium | reverse complement strand
ACGCTTGAGCCCAAGTATTACAAGTTCAAACCGTTCGACAAGACCAAGATCCTGTGGCTGCCCGAGCAGGTAAAGAACTACGAATTCTCCTATCTTCCCACGACCCTTACCTTCGACCTGGCCGAGGTGACCTATTCCAAGGAAACCATGATCAAGGCCGACATTCCCGGCGAGACCAAGCTCAAGAAACTCGAACTCGACCACCGGATGAACCTTGTGTTCGACCCCATCAACATCCTCGATTTCTCGTACAACCTGGCCATTAGCAGGAAGCTCGACAACCAGATCACCAACGCGAATGCGAATACCTATTCGGGCGCAGTGTCGTTTCTCGAGAACTACATCGCCAAAAGGGATTCGGTGTGGAAAAAGTACATGATCCTGTACGACGAGCTTTCGCGCACGCAGGCCACGAGCCTCAGGTTCGACCCGACGTTTCTGGACTGGCTGAGCGACAAGTTCGACTACTCGGCCAACTACCGCCAGAACGCCAACAGCAGGATCGGCGACTCCACCCACTATCAGAATCTCGGCGTGGACCGGACGTTCCATTTGTCAAGCACCCTCACGCTTGCGAACCTTTTCAAGAAGCTGGCCGGCGGATTCGCCTCGTTCAAGTCGATGGCGGCGGTGTTCAATTCGATTTCGGCGGGAATCACGAAGATAAACTTCAACAGCGTCACCTTCGACTACAGCGCCAAGTCGTCGCTGCGCAACGACAACATGGAAACGGGCCTGCTTGCGGACAGCGGCATCGGGCTGGGGAAGTTCTACCGGTACCAGGTCGGGCTGTCCGGCGCCAATGCCTGGGACATTGTCACCGGAAACATGAACGACCGTGCCATGGGCGGCATGAGGTTCCGCAACACCGCCATCGGCCTCGAGCAGAACGACCAGCGGACGTCCGACATGAACTACTCGCTGAGCACGAACTTCAACCTGCCGGACCCCGTCGACATCCAGTTCACCGGCATAAGCCTCGGCTGGAGCCGGACGTACATCGTGCGGCCCGACACATCGTCGAGGGACACCACCTTCACCTGGCCCGACTTCTCCGAAAGCGCCCGGTCCGGCATCCTCAACAAGATCACTTTTGTAAAGCAGTACATGCAGAGCGTGACCCTTTCGAATAAGTATAGCTTTCAGAAGAAGGTGCACAATACCGCCGCTTCGGGGACCACCCAGAAGACCGTGTCGGTTGCCAACACGTTTTCGCCGCTTATCGGCGTGGACGGGACCCTTAAAAAGTGGCCCGTGAGCCTCACGTATTCCTGGGACTACGGGATAAAGACCGACTCGAGCGGAAGCGCGGGAACCGACAATCTCTCAAAAACCACCGACAACGACCATAAGGCGGGCATAAAGTACGAGATCAGCAAGGCGGCCGGGACCAACCAGATCAAGTTCCTGATGTGGAAAATACCGATTGTTGGCAGGCTTGTCACCGGTGCCGAAGGCGAGTACCACACCACCACGCTCGACTCACGGTCGGGCGGAACAAGCAACTCCACCGTCACCTCCTCCTTGACCGTCACCCCGCACGTATCCTACGATTTTACCGACAATATCACGGGCGAGTTCCACTACAGCGGGTCGCAGAAAAAGGCCCCAAACTCAACAACGACATCACATATATTTGCATTGTCCGTTGAGATACGGTTCAACCCCTGATCGCGCCGGAACACCATGCCGAAAAAAATCCTGTTTACCGCCACGCCCACCGAAAAACGCGCCGCGCTTCTGGAAAACGACCGCGTGGTGGAGCTTGTCGTGGAACGGCCCGACAGCCTCAGGTTCGTGGGAAACATCTACCGCGGAAAAATCGTCTCGATCCTCCCCGGCATACAGGCCGCGTTCGTGGACATCGGGCTGGAAAAGGCCGCGTTTCTCCATGCTTCCGACGTCGACCCTTCGCTGCTCCTCGAGGAGGCCGATTCGCTTGCCGAACGGTACATGGACCAGGGCAAGAGCAGCCGCAGGAAAGTGATAAGAATTCCCATAGAGAAAGTGCTCGAGGAGGGACAGGAGATTCTCGTGCAGGTGATGAAGGAGCCCATTGGCACCAAGGGCGCAAAGGTCACCACGCAGATCAGCCTTGCCGGCCGCTTTCTCGTGCTGGTCCCCGACGCCGACTTTATCGGCGTGTCGAAAAAGACCAGCGACGACAAGAAGCGCCTCAAGCTCAAGAAGCTGATCGCCGCGCTCAAGCCGCGCGGCGTGGGCTTTATCGTGCGCACCATAGGCCTGCAGGTTGCCGAACCGGAATTCGTCAAGGAGATGCAGTCGCTTATTGACAAGTGGCGAAAGGCGCAGGAGGAGGCGCTCTCCGGCTCCGCGCCCAAGCTTGTCTACCGGGAAATGGGCATCACCACCCGGGTGATCCGCGACCTCTTTTCCGACGAGGTGCCGGAAGTCTACGTCGACCAGGACGACGATTTCACGGAGATCCAGTCGTACCTGCGGTCGGTTTCGCCGGACCTCTGCGGCAGGGTGGTGCATTACAAGGACAAGACGCCGCTTTTTGACAAATACAATATCGAGAAGGACCTCGAACTATCGCTCAAGCGCAAGGTGTGGCTCAGAAACGGCGGCTACATCCTCTTCGACCATGCCGAGGCGCTCCTGGCCATCGACGTGAACACGGGCCGCAA
>DATFYJ010000177.1:0-3059 GCA_035315105.1 Chitinivibrionales bacterium | reverse complement strand
GACGGCGCGGTTGTTCCGCTCATCCATGCAGCGGCAGCATCATTCACGTTGTTGGTCAGGAGCAACACCGGCGCAAGATGCCCTTCCTTGGAATCGAACGAGGCAGCCAGCCCGTCGTAGGACACGAGCGCCACGCCGTTGAACGTCCCGGCCTTTACCGCAGCGGTCAGGTCAAGCTGCACCACGTTGCCGATATTTGCAGTGCCGAGCAACTGGGTTGCCGTTGCCGCTGCTGCCGTAGGAATTGCGGAAAGAGGAACGTTATTCTCCGGAGCGGTTATGCCTGCCGTCAAAAGATGCGCCTCAAGCGTGCCCGGGCTGGTCAGCGAATTCACATACAGCACCAGTTTCGCCGACGCGATCTTCGACACATCGATGCCCTGCATCTGGAACGTGATCCAGCCCACGGTCTGCATCGCGCTGCCGTCAACGTAGATCGACTTGTCGGTGCCGGAATAGGCGGCCGCCGATGCGTCGCCGTCCTTGAGCACAAACACCGGCGTTGCGATGTTCTGGGCGAAGGCCGCCGTGGCAACCAATCCGACAATTACAAGAAGACGCGCGAACCGTTTCATGGCCGCTCCTTGATTATATTTTGTAAAGTTGAGCATTTGTTAACCTGTTATCCATATATCTATCGGTCGTGCACCAGACACTTTATTGTTAGTTTCACGTTTTGATTAAGCGTGTAAATTAATGATTGCAACTATCCCGCGCACTTATTGAAGAAGCCCGCAGCAAGCTGCGGGGAATCTTCCATCCCTATGGAAAAAAAACATACTTATAGTCGCTCGCTAAGGGATTCATTGAATCTGACAGCACTTATTTTATGGACGCAAATTGGAAATTTATACAGCCGCACTATCCCCCCGCTCAGTCCCTTGCACCACCTCTTTGGCTGTTTCTGTAGATCGGAGACGCCTTTTCCGTAACCCCTTCCACTACCGGTTATTATACTGCCTTTGGCAGATGCTGTCAACAATAAATGGCACAAATAAGAAGGCACGGCGGCAGGATAGAGGCTGTGGGATTCACTCACTTACCGGCATCCGGTACCCGACGCCGGACTCGGTGATAAACAGTTTCGGCCTGGCAGGATCGGTTTCCAGTTTCTTGCGGAGCTGGGCAACATAGACGCGCAGGTATTGGGTTTCCTCTTCGCGGTACGGCCCCCAGATTTCCTTCATGAGGTGCCGATGCGTCAGGACCTTGCCGGCGTTCTTGACAAATTGGATAAGGAGAGAATATTCCGTGGCGGTAAGTTTGACGGGCGATCCGCCGACCTTCACTGTCCGGTTGACAAGATCGACAAACAAATCACCGTTTTGGAATTCCTTGACCTCATCGGCACCCTCGCGACCGTGGCGCAAGGCGACCCGGAGCCTCGCAATAAGTTCGTTGACGCCGAACGGCTTGACGACATAATCGTCAGCGCCCGCATCGAGCGCCGCAACCTTGCCTTTCTCATCGTCCCGCACGGAAAGTATGATGACGGGCACCGCGCTCCATTCCCTCACCTGCTTTAGAACAGCGCTGCCGTCCATGTCCGGCAGGCCGAGATCAAGAACAATGGCATCCGGGTGTTCAGTCGCGGCCTTATAAATCCCTTCCTTGGCGCTCGGGGCCTCAAGAATCTGGTATCCGTTTGCCTCAAGCGTGACCCTGAGAAAACGCCGAATCTGGAGTTCGTCATCGATGATGAGTACTTTTTTTCCTTCAGCCATTACGGCGCCTCATCCGCTAAGAACGGTTTGTGCTCGACGGGCAGCCGAATCAAGAACTGCGTCCCTTTGCCCGGCCGGTTCGCGGCCTCGACTGACCCGCCGTGCAATTCCACAAATCCTTTTACGATAGATAATCCGAGTCCCGTGCCGCCGGCCCTCGTGCCCGGGACCCGGTAAAATTTGTCGAAAATCCGTTGTATCGATTCTTCGGGCAGGCCGGGGCCTTCGTCTTCAATGGCAAACACCAGCGACCCGGCGTCGAAAAAGGATCTGATATGGATCGATGTCGCCGGTGGCGTATATTGCGCGGCGTTAAGCACGATATTGGAGAGAACCTGTTCTATAACAATACCGTCGAGTTTTACAAGCGGCACATCGTCGGCGATCGATATGCGGACCGTGTGCCATGACAGCTCCTCGGAAAGATCGCTCAGGACCGAATTGATGATGTCACGGACATCGCACCAGTCCTTAGTTATTTTCAGCCCGCCAGATTCGATACGGGTCATGTCGAGCAGGTTTTCAACGAGCCGGTTGAGCCGGGAAGACGCCGCCTTGATGTCTCCGACCAGAATAGTGCGCGCCTTCGGGTCTTCAGCGACCTCGGCCTCAAGGAGACCGCTTGACGCCCCAGTAATCTCCGACAGAGGGGTGCGCAATTCATGGGAAATCGAATTGAGCAGGGTCTTATTCAGGCGTTCGGATTCCTCAAGCAGCTTCGTTCGTGCCGCCTGTTCCCTAAGAACCGCCCGGTCCAGTGCAAAGGCCCATTGGTGCAAGAACATCATCAGCAGGCTCTCCTGTTCAACGGGCATTTCCTTCGCGCCGGGCAAAACAAGCCCTACGACGCCCCTGCACGCCCCATGCATCAGCAACGGATAATACGCAGCCGTGGCAAACGGAAGGGTCGACGTGGCACGTCCGGCCGGTTTCTTATTGGAGAAAACCCATTCCGCTACGCTCCACTCCTTGTCGGTGTCGGGAGCGAACGTACTTGAGTGATGCGGTTTTCGTCCGATCGACTCGGCCGTTTCGGGAAGAAACAACGCGGCGCGAGCGCCAAAAACCGATGTCATGTTCTCCATGCCCGCCCTTGCAATGTCGTCAGTCGTTTCGGCGGCGGCGAGCTCTTTGACAAATGAATAAAGCGCGGCGGTGAGCCGCTCGCGGCGTCGGACGACCGTCTCCTTGGTCCTTATCCGTGAGGTGAGCGTGCCGCTCACGAGTGCAACAATAAAATAGAGCGACACCAGCAGAACATCGGACGGATGCGAAATCGAAAACGTGAAGACCGGAGGGATAAAGAAGAAATCCCAGAAAACAGCGCTCAAACCC
>DATFYJ010000176.1:0-3229 GCA_035315105.1 Chitinivibrionales bacterium | reverse complement strand
GGCCGGAGCGAGGGGGAAACCTCCCCCCTTATACCTTCCTATTCTCTTTGTGACAAAATAAATAGCAATTTTACCTCACATGCAACTGCGACCTCACCTGCCTCCCATTCACAATCTCTATCCGCCGCCACGAGCTCTCGTCGTTGAGTGCCTGCCAGCGCCGCTCTTCCTTGATGTAGTTCCAGTCCTTGTCATTCTGGTAGTGGATTGAGACAGATCCGCCCAGGTTTGGCGCATTGCACGGTGCCACCAGCTGCCTTCCAACCCTGAAGCAATATCCGGTAGATGGCCTGGACATTGTCTGGACACGCCGACAGTGTAAGCCGAATATTATCAGGAGTAACAGGGCTTACAGGGCTTGTGGTGATCGGTTTATTATTCTTTTGCCCATTCTCATTCCATTGGGTCATTTGCCCATTTAATTTCCCAGCCTTGTAGATGCCTTCAAGTCTCTTCTGCCCATTCTCATACCACAACATTCGTAGGCCATCTATTTTTCCATCCTTTAAAACGCCTTCCGATTTCTTCTGGCCATTCTTGTACCAAATGGTCCATGGCCCGTCTTTTCTTCCATCACTGCACTTGCCTTCCTCTATCTTCTGACCATTTTCATGCCATAGAGTCCGTAGCCCGTCTGATTTGTCACGTTCATTTTCGCGCCCTTCCCGCACATGATAGATGAGCGTGTACTTCGTCCCCTCCGCCTCAAACCATGCCCGGAGCGCCGCATGGGCCTTATCAACAAGGTCAGGCGGCGCTACAAGATACCAAAACCGGAAAGAATTGGGTGACACTTTTCCATTATGTGTGAAAGTCATGAACCCTTTCACTCAGGTCCGCGATTGCCAAGTTCCCCACCCGCGCCAGCGCCGGCGGACTGCCGAACGCTAATAAATATAGTCCGCTATTGCATACGCCGGAATCGTCGGCTTGACAATCTGCGTGCCCTGCTTGATCTTGAAGGCGATCGCGGCCGCGGTGTTGTTCAGCGCCACAACCACGGTCCTGCCATTTACGTTGCGGAACGCGGTCGTCTCGAGGCTCGCCAGGGTGCTCGTGCAGCCCAGCCGTACCGCGCCGGGCCGCAGGTACTTGCTGAAATGTGCGATGTAATAATACGCAGGATTATAATAGATCAAATCGTTGTTGCTGAAATCGATATCGACCGAAGAGGGACAGCCCTGGGGCGGGTGGCGCGGCAGTCCGTTTTCGTCCAACACCAGATTCCAGTCGACCCATCCATCGGCCCAGTTGTTCAAATCGCCGATAATGTCGTGCCCATAAGCTTGACCGATCGACCAGTTGAACATGGATCCACCGGCGCCGCCGGTCTCTTCCGTGGCCAACAAATGCTTTGAGGGAAAATTTGCATGCGTTGTGCCAACATTTTCAAACTGGTCCCCGGAATACCAATGGAACGCCGTGCCCCAGACGTATTTCGCGGCTGCCGTGTCGCCGAGAATGGTGTCCGCCCAGGTGACGACGTGGTCTTTGTTATGATCATAAATCATGACCTTTACGTCAACCTTGTTACTTGCCAGCGCCGGGCCCAGATTATTCTTCAAAAAGTCCCTTTCCGATGCAGGGGTGTAGTTGCATGATTCAAAAGGCTGGACGGCTTCGGGCTCGTTCTGTATGGTGACGCCCCATATCGGGACGCCGTTCATCCCCATTTCCTGAATATACTTGACAAAACACAAAGCCCATGCGTCGCAACAGGTCGGCAGCAGCGTCCCGCCGTTGAGCATGCTGTTGTTGGACTTCATCCACGCTGGCGGCGACCAGGGCGAGGCGAATATCTTGATGTCTGCCCCGGGCAACGCCATCGCCTCCTTGATCGTGGGGATCATCCACGTGGTCTCATGCTGGATCGAAAAAGCGTTTAATTCGTAATCGCCCGGCATGCTGTCGTAGCAATAACTCGCGACGGTGAAATCACAGCTCTGTATATGCGTGCGGCACACCGTGTAGCCGGAACCGTAGAACGGGCTGAAATAGGCCCTGACTATAGCCGCCCTCTCCGGCGCTCCTATCTTGTTTAGATTGTAGTCCGAGGACTCGGTGAACGCGCCGCCGAACCCGAGAATGGTCTGAAAGGTCTGCGTGGTGTCCACCGTCACCGTAGGAAGTGCGGAACCATCGTCTGTTGCAAATGTCAAGGAACTCTTCAAAGCCAGGAACTCGGAAGGCTTGGAGGTTTCCACCACCTGGACCGAGCCCGGGGGGACACCTCGCTGAAGCTTTATGTCATAGGTACCGACAAGGCTGCTTATCGGAAGTTTCGCAATGCCGTACCCCACCGCCCAGGCAAGGAGCGTGTCGGACCCGGCCGCCTTTTTCCCGCTTCCCTCCGCGACGGCGCTCCGCGAAGCGTCAGGCGCCCCTTTCCCCGCCATTACGCGGGAGTCGACTGCCGCAGCCTTGACAATTGAGACGCTGCGGCCGATCTGAACGCGCAGGAAAAAGACCTGGGGGGCGATGAGGTCCGTCGGCAGCGGCGCAGCATATTCCCCTTTGGCGCAATCACGGTCGACGACAACGGCGATACGCCGTCCCGAGGCCGAAAACGCTTCTATGGTGACGGCCGCCGGCCCGTTTGCGACGGTAAAACAAAGCCTGTCCCCGGAAATACCCGCGATGGCCGGGCCGCATTGCCTGGCCTGGGCCGGTTCCGTCACCGAGGTGTTCCCTCCTAAGACGTAATGCCCTATCGAATCTGAGTACGCCGTCCCACCGGCAGCTGCAAGGGTCACGACCGCGCCCCTGACCGCAAGCGACGTGCCGGAGTCGGAGATCGTACCCGTGATGTTGACCTGAGGATGCGCAAGAAAAACCGCGCATACCACGAAAATTATTGCCTGTGACCCTCTCTTGAACATAATCCTTTTCCTTTCCTTTTGTGCGGCTTACCCGCGTGCTGGATATTTGCCAGAATAGCATGTATCGATTGTTTGATAGATGAGGTCTATTAGCGGAAACAAATCCTCATCTCGAAAAGTGCGAACAAAACTATTCTTCATTATCCGACCCCATGAATGACCTGGTTTCTTGGGTGGGCAGTACCACTCCCTGTTTGCCTCTCACTCGCTGCACGGAAACTTCTCAAAAACCAAGATGGTTGCAAATGGCAACGAGACGACATCAGGGTACCTCTAAAAATTGCCTTTTTCGGAAAACGATTGGCGATTCCGAATTAAATTCGCCACATTTTTGGCAAGAAATTGAATTA
>DATFYJ010000175.1:0-2596 GCA_035315105.1 Chitinivibrionales bacterium | reverse complement strand
CAAGAAGGTCAACGACACCTACGGCCACCCCTTCGGCGATGTGGTGCTCAAGGAGATTTCGTCAAAGCTTTCCGCGAACATACGGCAGGGCGTCGACATCGCCGCGCGTTACGGCGGCGAGGAATTCGCGCTCATCCTTGTCAAAACGGACGGCGCCACGGCCATGGAGACCATGGAGCGGATCCGGCAGAACCTTGCCGATGCAGTGTACAAGGGGCCGCACGGCGAGGACCTCCGCGTCACCATGAGCTTCGGCATCGCGGTGTACGGCCAGCACGCAAAACAGCTCGACCAGCTCATTGCCAAGGCCGACAAGGCGCTGTACCGCGCCAAGGAAGCCGGCCGGAACCGGGTGGAGATGCTGAGCGCATGATCTCCCTCGCCCTTGCCGCCGACCATGCCCTGTTCTGCCTTGTCAACGCCCACCACGCGCCGTTCTGGGACGGTTTCTTCTGGATTGTTACGTGGCTCGGCAACGGGTGGGTCATTACGCCGGTACTTCTCGGCATCACCCTGTTCGCGATTCCCCGAAAGCAATACCGGTTGTTTTTTATTTTCGTAGCAGGCGGCATGATTCTTTCGAGCATCGTCAACACGCAGATAAAGGACAACGTGCAGCGGCCGCGGCCCATCGGGTATTTCTCCACCCACCGGTCCACAAGCGCCGCGGCCGTGAATGGGACCTATGTCGTGCACGTCGTTGGCGAGCCGCTGGCGTGCAGGTCGTTTCCCTCGGGCCACACCAACACCGCCGTCTGCGGCGCGTGCGTGCTCGCGTTCTTCCTTGGCGGATGGTACTGGCTCGCATTTGTCCCGGCTTTCATTGTTGCGTATTCGCGCGTGTACGTGGGCGCACACTTCCCGCTCGATGCGGCCGCGGGCGCGGCGCTCGCCCTTGCCATTATGGCGGGCGCGCTCGCCGGCTACCGATTCACCCTTCGCGCTCTGGAGAAGAAATGATTCTCGGAAAGAAAGTGGTTGTGGTGCTTCCCGCCTACAACGCGGAGAAAACCCTGCGCAGCACCTACGACGAAATCCCAAGGAACATCGTTGACGAAGTAGTTCTGGTGGACGATGCAAGCAGGGACAATACGGTTGCGCTGGCCAAAACCATCGGTATCGGGCACGTGATCGCGCACGACAAGAACAAGGGCTACGGCGCGAACCAGAAGACCTGCTATGCAAAGGCGCTCGAGATCTGCGCGGACATCGTGGTGATGCTCCACCCGGACTACCAGTACACGCCGAGGCTCATTCCCGCAATGGTGAACATCATTGCGAGCGGCCTGTATCCGGTCGTGCTCGGCTCGCGCATCCTGGGCAAAGGCGCGCGAAGCGGGGGCATGCCGACGTACAAATACATATCCAACCGCTTCCTCACGCTCGCGCAGAACATGCTCATGGGCCAGAAGCTTTCCGAATACCACACCGGCTACCGCGCGTTCTCGCGCGAGGTGCTGGAATCCGTCAACTGGAAGGACAACTCCGACGATTTCGTGTTTGACAACCAGATGCTCGCGCAGATTTGTTATGCGGGGTTCCCGATCGCCGAGGTGACGTGCCCCACGAAGTATTTCAAAGAAGCGTCGTCGATAAATTTTGCGAGGAGCGTGAAGTACGGGCTGGGGGTCCTGGGCGTGGCGATTGGGTACAGGATGGAGAAGTGGGGGTTGGGGAAGAGGAAAATGTTCCGGAAAGATGTAGATCAGTAGCAAGAATAATTAATTGTGGGGGAAGTATCCCCCTGCCTCCGGTCGCCTCGCGGCGTCCTTCGTCACCCCCTCCTGGGTGGCCCCCAAGAGGAAGTAGTTGCAAGAGTCAAGCACCTGTGTGGGGGCACCCACGAAGAGCGGCTGGTAAGTGATATGAAGTATTCGTATCTTCTATAAGAGTCAACCATGGTTCGCATGCAAATATATCTGACAAAAGAGGAAAAGGCTGGGCTTGAGTCTGTTGCCCTGGCTCAGGGAAAGAAACAATCCGATATTATAAGAAAAGCCGTCGATGACTTGCTCGCCCGGCAGGGCAAGATGAGAAAATCGGAAATCCTAGATAGTATTTCGGGGATTTGGGCAGCAAGAAAAGACATTCCTGATGTTCGCAGGATGGGGAGAGGGTGGAGAAAGAAATAGCACTCTTAACCGGCGTGCCTACTAAAAGCGATATGCAGCTGCCTGGTATTCCGGGGCAAACGATTATGCCTCTCTCATTTGCCATATCTCATTTGTAAAAATCCGGGTGCTCCTTTAGAAAACGAGTGAATTGAGTCTTTATCCACTTGGAGTTTGAATCCAGCGCTAGAGCCTGCCGGTAAAGTCGATTAGCTTCATTGAAGTTTGTGCGGATTATTTCCATGAAGTACGCAAAGTTACCGATGTTGGTCGCATACTTCGGGTCGAGTTCAAGCGCCTTCCGATAAAGCCGCTCCGCTTCCTCGTAGTTCTTACGAACATCATTCATGAAAACAGCGAAGTTGGCGGTATTAATCGCATTCTTCGGGCCGAGTTCGATCGCCTTCCGATAAACCCAAACCATGCAATAGCGTCTGCCGGAAGAACATTATTTTATAGGTAGAAAAGGATTTGAACAACACCAC
>DATFYJ010000174.1:0-4569 GCA_035315105.1 Chitinivibrionales bacterium | reverse complement strand
GTGCTGCCCTTGCCCTGTTCGGACTCGACATCAATGCATCCGTCATGACGGGTAATGATTGAATAGCACGTGGCGAGGCCGAGGCCGTGCCCCTTTGTTTTTGTCGTGTAGAACGGGTCGAAAATTCGGGGCATGATGTCCTTTGGTATGCCGATGCCGTGGTCTTTGATTGACACCTTCACATAATCGCCCTTGGCCAACGGGGGATGTTCATTTTCTCCAAAAGAAATATTCCGGGCGGTTATTTCTATGTCCCCGCCGTTCGGCATTGCCTGCTGCGCATTGATGACGATGTTGTCGATTACCTGGCCGATCTGGTCCTTGTCGATGTTGCACGGCCACAGGTTTTTTGCCAGAGAAAATTTGCACGATATAGTCGATCCGCTGAGCGCGAAACGCGCGGTGTCCTCGATGAACGGCGTCAGGGGCGTTATTTTCTGGAGCGGGAAACCGCCCTTGGCAAAGGTGAGGAGCTGAAGGGTGAGCGACCGCGCGCGGTTCATGGCGGAAAGCGTTGCCTCAAGGTATTCGGCGGTCTTCTCATCCTTGGACGAGGAGCGGGCCAGGTCGATGTAGCCGAAAATGCCGGTGAGCAGGTTGTTGAAATCATGCGCAATGCCGCCGGCGAGGACGCCGAGCGAGTCGAGTTTCTGCTTCTGGTTAAGCTGGTCTTCGAGCGCCTTGCGGACTTCATCCGCCTTCCTGCGTTCGGAAATGTCTTCAACCAGGAACAAAAGGTGGTTTTCCGCGCCTGCGGTAAAAGGGGCGAACGAGATATTGAACCAGGCGGCTTTCCCGAACGACGACGAGCTGCGGATTTCCCTTGTGACGGGTTTTCCGCTTGTCAACGCACGGTCGGCGCATTCCAGAAGCCCGTCGCGTTTCCAGGTTGCAAGGCTCCTGAAGTTCTGTGCAAGCAATTGTTCCGTTGTGCCGCCGATGATTCGGGCGCCCGCCCGGTTTACCGATACGCATTCCCCCGATGCTTTGTAGACAAGTATTCCCACCGGAGACGACTCCAGTATCATTTTGTTGAAGGAGAGCGCCTCCGTAATCTGCTGCTGGGCATGCCGCATGGCCTCCTGGGCCAGCTTGCGTTCGGTAATGTCGCGCACAATGCCCTGAAGCCTGCCGTCTTTCAGCTTTTTTCCGCTGATTTCGGTGTAGACAACCGACCCGTCTTTCCGGCGCATTCGTCTTTCGCTCAAAACGGTTTCGCCGGATTCCAGTTCTTTGAATTTAATGGGCGTGTCGGAAATTTCCTCGGGAAGCAGAATGTCCTTCATCCCAAGATGCAATATTTCCTCGCGTGAATAGCCGAACATCGAACACGCCCGCACATTGACGTCGGTATAGTTTCCATTTTTGTCGGAAATAAATATTGCGTCCGATGCCTGCTCCATGAGCGTGCGACAGTTGCTTTCGCTGCTCCGCAGCGCTTCCTCGGCCAGCTTGCGTTCGGTGATGTCCTCCATGATCGATAGTATGCACGTTCGTTGGCCCAGTTGAATCATCCGGGCGGAACACAGCACTGTTGCGACATTCCCATTCTTCCCTCGCAACTTCGTCTCCATGGGCGCCATGGCCCCGCTAGTGCGAAGAGTCTCCACCATGTGCCGCCGGTCTTTTTCGTCAACCCATATCTTCAAATCAAGCGTCGAACCGGCCAATGCTTCTTCCCGTGTGTACCCGGAAACGGTGGTGAACGCTTCGTTGACGTCGATGAACCTGCCGTCTTCCATGTTCGCGACAACATAGGCATAGGGCGAAGTCTTGAACGCCGTGGAGAAGCGTTGCTCGCTCTCGCGCAGCGCCTCTTCCATGCGTTTGCGTTCGGTGATGTCGCGCGCTATTGTCAGGATGCACTTTTCACCGTTGATTTCCAGAATCCGGGCGGACAACAGGGAAGTCCGGATCGTTCCGTTTTTGATCCGTAACGGCATTTCCATGCTGATCACTTCGCCCTTGGTTCTTAATGCCGTCACCATTCGCTCACGGTCTTCCGCGCTGGTCCATAACGCCGCGTCGCCGGGCAGCGATGAACGTCCCAGAAGTTCTTCCGGCGAATAGCCGGTGACATCGGTGAAGGTCTGGTTGATTTGCAGGAACGTTCCATCGGCGAGACGGGTGATGCTGATTGCATCGGGGGTGGTTTTAATTATTCTTGAGAGGTTTTCGTTGCTCTGTCGAAGGGCCTCCTCGGCGTGCTTCCGCTCGGTGATGTCACTGACAATATGGACATATCCGGAAATGCCGCCGGCGGTTTCAAGAATGGGATCGACATACACGGCATACCAGCGCGGGCCAATCTGCAATTCCATGGACTCCCGGCGAAGACTTTTTTTCACGCGCAGCAGAGGGCACTCGGGAGTCGGCTGCGCGCTGCCGTGCGTTATTTCCCAGCAATGTTTGCCTGCCATTTCCTCGCCGGAAAGGTTGAATATCTTCTCTGCCATTTTGTTGCTGCGGACTATCTTCTGGTCTTTGTCAAGGATCCAGATTGCGTTCAGGTCCGCGTCAAGGGTTTTTTGCCATTCCTGCGAGATACGGGCCGCCCGCTTCCCGTTCCGCTTTTTCACAGTATTGATCCTTTTTTTCCGGTCCCTGAAGGGGCGGGATTTTGAGGACCTGCTTTTTTTGTTTTTATTTTTCGTTGCCATAAGAATGTTGGCACGCCTTGCGCTCTCGCCGCATTTGACCCCGACACTCCCTTTGTCTTCCCAAATTCAAAGTTCCAGCCTCATGCACCAGACAAACTAAGTATTGCACAATAGCAACGCAAATTGAAATACCCCGCAGCACCGCGACTGCGACTGTATACAAAAAACAAGGGCACATCATGATGTGCCCCTACATTGCGCCGATTGGCTGGACCCCAGGGGGAGCCTTCCCCCGCCTATATTTAATTGTATTAATCCTTGCTTATAGTAGCTTCCTATCCTTGCAATATCTCCTCACCGCCTCCTCAATAGTAGGCAAATCGCCAAACAGCTCCTTTTGCCGCTGTGTGTTCTTGCTCGTGTATTCGCCGCTTCCCATCCATTTCACCATGGCGGTCATGTCTTTGACGCCGCCGGAAAACGTGCCGACAAACGGCAGGACCACGTTGACAATAAACGACGGGAACGCGGGCCGGGCAACAACCGTTTTCCCCAGGACCTTGGAAAAAGCCCGGGCCACGTTCGTTCCTGTTGCCGGCTCGTCCCATCCGACGTCAACCGTTGTATTCAAATCTTTTTCAGAAAGGGTTGTCGCTGCAACGGCGGCGTAGCGCGCAAGGTCCGGCGTGTAGATCATGCCGTAGGCGGCGTTGGGAACAAAAACGGGAAAAACGCTCTTCTTCACCTTTGCCAGAACAAAATCGCGGGCCTGGTCGAGAAACGCGCCTGCGCGAAGCGCAACAAACGGCTGGCCCTTTTCCCGCAAATATTCCTCCACCAGGAATTTGTGGTAAAAATGAGAAACCTGTTTCGCTTTATCGCATTCGAGAATCGAAATCAAGACGAAACGGGGAATTCCCGCGGCCCTTGTCGCGTCCACGAGGTTGCGATACCCGAGCGTGTCGATTCTGGGACTGTCGCCTTTGGTGTGGCGGGTGTAACCGGCCGCGCTCGCGACAATAGCATCGGATTTCGAGCCGGCGGACAAGGCATCTTTAAGCGAACCTGGGTCCATCATGTCCGCCACGACAAGATCCGTCACCCCAATATGATGCAGCGCAGTTCGGTCGCTCGTGGGCCGCACCATGGCCCGTACGTGGACTCCCTTGTCCAGGAGAGCTTTGGCGATTTTGAGTCCAAGGCTGCCCGTGGCGCCGATGACGGTGACGATTTTTTTCTGGTCCATAGCTCTCTCCTTTTGGCAGTTCTGTCGTTTCAACTTGATAGCGCAATTATCATACCGATTACAATATCATAACTCGAATAGAAAGAATAATTGGGCGTTCCCCCGCTTCGCGGGGTCGGTCTCCCTACGGGCTCGGCTATTCGCCTTGTTGCCGGACCGCCCCGATGGCCTTTGACCGGGGTCGGCCGGCAATTCGCTCCAGCTCACCCTCTGGTCCACCTAACGCGCGGCAACGGCATTGCTTTCAGTCAAGTACTTTTTCTTGCGCCAAATCAGATTCCTTCATGAAAAGAACAGCCATTTGTTTGTCATGGATCGTTGAGGACGGGAAAGGGTTGATGAGACTATTATTCTATTGTGGTAGTAGGAGGCGCAAAAGGCGTGCCGGAGGGGGAGGGGTAAGGTAGGTGTTTTTTGCTCGTATGAAGATAAAATAGATTTGGGCGTTCCCCCGCTTCGCTGGGTCGGTTCCACCCCTTCGGGTGCTTCGAGGCGTCGTCCTTCCGGGCTCGGCCTTCCCATTGCGGATTGTGGATTTCGGATTGCGGATTTGAAGACACTAGTGGGATCGATCAAAGGTGCTTTTTTCAATCTGCATTCCGCAATCTGTAATCATCAATTGAAAAGTCCGGGCGGCATCCCGCTGTCGCGGGACCATTTTTCCGGTCGCCCCTAACGCGCGGCAACGGCATTGCTTTCAGTCAAGTACTTTTTCTTGCGCCA
>DATFYJ010000173.1:0-2382 GCA_035315105.1 Chitinivibrionales bacterium | reverse complement strand
GCTCGAAATCCTCGATGTCCGAGGCGAGCATGCTGCGGAGCAGGGACTTTGCTTTTTCGTACCTGTTCCCGTAATAAAAGAGAACCGCCAGGGTTCTTCCAAACAGCTCGCCGGTGCTGTCGGAGGCCTGCAGCTTCTCGTAATACGGAATGGCGGCGGCCCAGTCGCCTTTGCGGATGTACACCTGCGCAATGTTCCTGACCGCGTCGAGATTCCCCGAATCGATCATCGTGGCCATTTTGAAGAAGTCAAGGCCGAGCGCGGTGTCTCCTTTCGCAAGCTTCACCTCGCCGATGGCGTTGAACAGCCTCGGGTTCTTGCCGCCGGTCGCTCCGGTGCCGACAAGCAGGCTCTCCGCGGCCGCCCACTTCTGCATTCTCCCGTACAGGGCCGCCACCCTGAGGATCAGGTCGACCGACGACGTGTCCTTGTCAAGATACGCCCTGTAGTTCGCGATGGCCTTGGCAAGATTGCCCTGCGACTCATACAGAATACCGAGCATGTAGCGCGTTTCCCTGCTCTTGCCGGCCATCGATTCCAGGAGATCGGCGGCGCGGACGTACTGCCCCATCCGCATGTAGATGCTCGCGCACAAGGTCTTGTCGGAATCGGAAAGCTCGGTTTCCCTCTTCTGGCCCCTTATGCACAGCAACGCCTGATTGAATTTCTCGAGATAAATATACCGCTGGACAAGCACGTCCTTGAGCGCGGCCGACCCCGGATCGAGGTCGTGCGCCATCTCGTAGAACCGCACCGCCAACTGCGTCAGCCCGTGGCGCTCAAGCTCCCTGGCCTTGATGAAATAGTCCTGGGCCCGCCGGTGGGCGTACCAGTCCCTCGAATGTCGTTCCGCAGGCTTGATTAACGGGAATTGGCCCGACACGCACCCCGCGAGCAGCGCGCTCAGGCAGAGGACAAGAGCGCGGGAACAACGTCGGCATTTCCGCAGGACACGGCAAGGGTGGGGAGCGCGCGAGCGCATGGGATCAGTTCACCACCGAAACGACGATATTGACGGCGCTCTGGAGCGGCACGCTGCTGCCGGGCGGCACCGATTGCGAAATCACGGTCCCCGGCGAAAGGGTCGCGTTGGCCTTGTAGTCGAGCTTCCCGAGCTTGAGCCCCGAGTCCTCGATCTTTTTCTTCGCGTCGAGAAGGCTTTCTCCGATAAGGTTGGGCATGTCGGCATGCGTGGGCTTCACGCCGTCGGAAATGACGAGGTCGACGGGCATTTCCTTGGATATCGACGAGCCCTGCGCGGGCGACATCTGGACCACCATGTCTTTTTCGAGCGAGTCGGAAAAATCATGTTTGCGTTTGCCGACGATAAAGCCCTGCTTGCGCAATTCGATCACCGCCTTGCGTTCGATGAGCTTGCGCACGTCCGGCACCACGCCGGTCTCCGAGCCCTTGCTCAGCACGACGGCCACCATCCGCCCCTTCTTCACCTTCTCGTCGGCCCCGGGCTGCTGGCTTATCACGCCATCGCGCGCGATCTTCTCGTCGTACTGACGGCCCCTCACCTGCAGCCGCAGGCCCACATCGAACAGCCGCTGCCGCGCCTTTTCCCAGGGGAGCTTGACAAGCGACGGCACGGCGACCACCTGGCGGTCGGTATGCACGATGCCCGGCATTATCAGTTTGTCAACAATGAAGATCCCGGCCGCGCCTCCCGCAAGGCACGCAACGACCGCCGAGGGCAGGATCACCTTCCAAAGAAGGTCGGCGGGAATGCTAATCGAATAATTTTTCTTCATTCAATATCACCAGTTTCTTTCCTTCGGCGGCAATGTAGTGCTTTTTCTGCAGCTGCGACATGATCCTCGACACGGTTTCGCGGCTCGTCCCGGCCATGTCGGCGATCACTTGATGGGTGGGCCTGTTCGGGACAATAATCATGCTTCCCGCCCTTATTCCCTGATCCTTGGCAAGCTGGAGAAGAACGTCGGCCACCCGGCCGTAGACGCTCATGAGCGACAGCGTGTTGATATGCTTGTTGGCGCGTCTGAGGCGCTTCGACATTTCGACAAGAATCCGGATAGTGATCTTCGGGTAACGCTGCAGGATGTCGATGAACATTCTCCGGTACAGCATGAGCAGCGTGCAGGGCTCCGACGCGATGACCGACGCGCTGCGGGGCTCGCCGTCGAGCATGGCCATTTCCCCGAAGAAATCCCCCTGCTTGAGCGTGGCGAGAATGGCGCTCTTGCCCTCCGACGTGATGACCGCCACATGCACCCGGCCCGACACGATCACAAAGAACGTCTGACCTTCGTCGTCGTCCTCGTGGACGATCACCTCGTTTGCCTTGAAGGTTCGGGGGATCATGATCCTGCAGATCGCCGAACGGTCCATGCTCGACAAACAGGAAAACAGCGGAAC
>DATFYJ010000172.1:0-3548 GCA_035315105.1 Chitinivibrionales bacterium | reverse complement strand
CAGAAGTATTCCTGCTTTTCTCTTGTTTTGCCCGTAACCCTGAGTAGACAGGTCCTTGCGTCCCCGAAATCCCCGCGCAGAAACCTGAGACGGCCGTCAAGAAACGCGACTGCTGGGTTCTTGCCGCCCTTACTGAAAAACAAATCATACGATGCGATTGCCTTTGCGGTGTCTTTTTGCCTGAGGTACACGTCCCCTGCCAGCCGGTAGAGGCCTGCCGAATCGGGCAAAAGCCTGATGGCGTTTTCGTAGGCTGCTGCGGCGCCGCTCAAATCTCCGGTCTTGAACTTGACCGCCCCAAGCCCGGTGAAAACCGACGGGGTGGTATTTGCCATGGCAAGCGCCTTGTTGTACATCTGCTGAGCTTCCGCGTTGCGGTTCGCGGCCGCCAATAAACCGGCCAGCGCCTGGCAGTCCTGACCGTCTGCCTGGCCTGCTTTGTCGAGCCGCAGAAGAGCGGTCATTGCCTCTTTGCCGCCTTCCAGTTCGAGGGCCAGCTCGGCATACCGTTTGTAAAGATCGGGAGTATTTGAATCGACGGCGAGCGCGGCCCGGTAAAGCGATAGTGCGCCTCTGCGGTTTCCGTTGTCAAAGAATATGTCCCCCAGCTGACGCTGGGCGCCTGCGTGGCTGCGGGCCACGACATACAGCAGTCCGCCTGAAGCAACGGTTATGGCCGCCACGGGCTTCACCGATGCGCTGTCGAACACGGCGTACGAGCCCGGCAGCATTCGGGCGGTGAGCGTGCGTCTACCCACCTCTTCCTTTTTGTGCCTGTCGCCGATGACGAGTGCGGCCCGGTCTCCAAAAGCGGACAATGGGGAAACTATCATGACTGCGGCCCATTCGGACGAGTCCGGCACCGCATCGATTGACGGATGGGTTTTGATGATCTTCCTAAGCTCGCCCTGGTCCGCGGCGTGGCTGCGCAGTGCGGCAAGCAACAGCTGTCCCGCCTCGTCATTGCTTTTTACGAGGTACTGCGTCTTTCCGGCCGCAACCGGTATCGTGGCTTCGGGTTTGCTGGCGTTCACGGAGTATACGTCGTAATCTCCCGCCTTGACATCGGCCGCAAACACCGAGGGGCCGGTTGCGTATTTCTTGTCTTTTCCGTCAATCGACAGGACCGCCTGCACTCCGCCGAACACCGATGGCGGCCGAACGATAACGATGCTGCCGTACGAATCGCCGGTTTTCTCCGGAGTGTTGTTGGCTGCGGCAGAGGCGTGCAAAGATACCACCAGAAACAATGATGCAACAGACGAGGGGAATATGCAGAAAGGGAACCGCATGACATGACGTCCACGGGAATGGTGTTTTCAGAAAGATACGCTGCGGAGCGTGCATCCGCCAGATTTTTCCGAATGTTCCACCATAACCATAAAAGTGTCGCAATACTCGCCGAATGCTCTTTGCGCCAGTGGTAACGCGCGATTGTCCGTAGCCTTAACTCAAAGCCGGAAGTGCCGGTATATTCAGATTTGACAAGGCGCGAGCAAATGGAGATGTGAAAAAAAAGGGCGTCCCACTGGGACGCCCTTGCTTTTCAAGCAAAACGCGGGGTACGGTAATATTGCCGTTTTCTCAGGAGCACCGGCGCGCTCTGCGCTGCCGGTTCCGCTTCAACACGGCCGGGACAGGTAAAACCGGGATACCGCTTCACCTCGAGACGTTTTCCCGTCAGGTGTTCTATTTTCCGCAGATAGCTCTGTTCTTCGCCCGAGACGAACGTCACCGCGGTTCCTTTTGCCTCGGCGCGGCCAGTCCTGCCGATGCGGTGGATGTAATCTTCGGGGAACGCGGGCGTGTCATAATTGACAACATGTGAAATCCCATCCACGTCGATGCCGCGGGCCGCGAGATCGGTTGCCACCAGCACCTTGAATTCCCTGCGCTTGAACCCGTCGAGCGCGCGCTTGCGCTGGCTCTGCGACCGGTTCGAATGGATGGCCACGGACCTGATGCCGTTCCGTTCGAGACGTCTTGAAATCTTGTCGGCCCCGTGCTTCGTACGTGAGAACACGAGCATGGGCCCGATCTTCTCGTTTGTAAGGATATGCATGAGAAGGTCCATCTTGGTCGGCTGCGGAACGGAATAGAAAAGCTGTTCCACCGTTTCCACGGGTGTGCAGGGGTCTCCGACCTCGACGTACTGCGGATTGACAAGGATCTCCGCAACGAGCCGCCGGATGTCGTGCGACATTGTCGCGGAAAAAAGGAGCGTCTGCCGCTGGCGCGGGACCTTGGCGATAATGGTCCGCACCGCCTGGATGAATCCCATGTCGTACATCCTGTCCGCTTCGTCAAGAACAAGGATTTCGATATGGGTGAGGTCGATGGTCCGGCGTTCGCAATGGTCAAGCAGGCGTCCGGGCGTCGCGACAACAATGTCGGCACCCTGGCGCAGGCCCCGGAACTGACGCTCGATGTCGACGCCGCCGTAGATCGAGACCGGGAAAAGGTTCGAGAACCTGCCATAGGTGCGGATTGAATCCTCAATCTGCTGGCAGAGCTCGCGTGTGGGCGTCAAAATAAGCGCCCTTGGAAAATGGCCCGTGCGTCCTGAGCGGTGTGGCTGGACAAGCCTCTGGAGAATGGGAAGCACGAATGCCGCTGTCTTGCCAGTGCCCGTGGGTGCACAGCCGATGATGTCCCTGCCTTCAAGAGCGAGAGGGATCGCTTTCTTCTGGATTTCTGTGGGCGAAGAGTACCCGGCCGCAGAGACGCTCTGCAGCATTGTATCGGATAGACCGATAGCTGAAAAACTCATAACCTTCCTTTGTGGGGAATATGATGTGGTGACACGCTATTTCTGATGGAGACGAGCAGGAGGTAGAAACAAGAGAAGCGGTATCTCGAAAAAACCTTCGCCGGAAATCATCGGAGTGCGAGTCTGGTTTACCGTTCCCTTTTGTTAAGACAAGGTGAACGGGTTCTGCATTCGCAGACATTTAATATATCATGTGCCGTTGCGTTTGTATAGGAAATAATAAAAAGATTTGTTGAGCATCCCAAACACTATAGAATGTATCACGTTGACAATGACTCCGACCATACTTCCATGTCATCATGATGGTGCTTGGCAAGAAAACTTGGTAGACCTGCTTCCGTAGGACAATCATATCTGCCTTCATACTTATCAGGTCCCCCAGTACCTTCTACCTTATAGAGGACAAGCTGACCAACAAGCAACCCAGGATAAAGTGCAATAGGACTTTCCCCCAGGTTACACAATTCCAGAGTGATGCAGCCCTTGAAGCCTGGCTGTATGACACTCGCTGTTGCAACTACTAATCCCAATCGCCCCCAAGAAGATCTGCTCGCAATTGTTGCGAAAAGATCAGGAGGAAGTGAAATGTACTCAAAGGTAACACCCAGTATTAGTTGGTGGGGGTGGAGAACAAACTTGTTTCCGGGGCGCAAGCGAACTTTGTCATAACTTCTATTCTCGATCTGCCGCACCTTTTCCTTCTTTGTAACATCCTGACTGTCCACGTATGTCTTCTTGGGCACAATGATTGAAGTTCCTAAACGGACATCTACCGAAC
>DATFYJ010000171.1:0-7365 GCA_035315105.1 Chitinivibrionales bacterium | reverse complement strand
CTTTGCGGATGAGAACCTGTCGATTCTGAAACTCCAGGAATTCGATGCCCTCCTCAAACGAGTGCGTTCTCGTCTGGCAGACGTCGGCCCGCAGATGGGAACCTTGATTTCAAAGATCGCTTCAGGATACCCCGAACTGCTGGGTGAATTGAAAGCCGGGTCTCGGACAGGTAATTCACAAGGACATATACTCGCGGCTTCCGATTTGAAAAGCGAGCTTGCGTCATACTTGGAACGATTCCTTGGCGGGGCATTGAGTTACGGGATGCTCGCGCAGTATCCGAGGTACTTTAAGGCTTTCGGATACAGAATTCGGCGCGCGTTTTCCGATCCGGGCAAATACCTGCTCAAGGTGCAGACCGTAACGCCGTACATTGAAAAATCCTCTGCAATGCTTGCAAATCCTAAAAAATTCCGTCAGGATGACCGTAATCTTATGCACGATTTTTGCATGATGGTGGAAGAATTCAAGATCTCCCTTTTCGCCCAGCAGGAGGTCAAGACGCTTTTCCCGGTTTCGCAGAAGCGGCTGGATGAGAAATTGGCGCAATTGAAAAAGGCGGGGATTGCATAACATGCGGCCTGTTGAAGAAAGTCAGGGCATCAAGTCCCGCGGTAATTTCTCAGGATCCATTCGATTGTCAAAAATGGAGTGTATGACAATGCTCCTATCCTCGATGCTGAAGTAGATGCTGAAGGGGAATCGTCGAACAATGCAACGTCGGATTGGTGGCGTAATAACCTTATAGAGGTCGGGGCTTTTTTGGATCCGTTCCAAGGATTTCTCTATGCAATTCAGATACTCTTCTCCAAGGCCGTTGCGCTTGCCTTCATACCATCTTATGGCGCCCAATAGATCCCTGGAAGAACGGTCTGTATACTTTACCCTGTATCTCATTTCAAGCGTCTTCTTATTTCTTCATGTACCTCTTCCCAATCAAGTAATTCGGCCATGCCGGATTTGAAATCGGCGTATCTCTTGTTCAGTTCGCGCACATGCCATTCCGGAACAGGGACGGATTCACCGTTGATCTTGTCCCACATATTCTCAACGAGAAGAATCTTCTTCACTATGTCCAGTTTGTTGAACTCCCTGAGGATTGTGGTGGTGGTCATGGCATAGCTCCGCGGCCGGGTAAAAAAGAGTGTATTGTCACATCCAACACTTTCTAATATAATAGATTTTTCCCAAAAAAAAGGTCCAAGAGATTCATTCGACCTTGTTCCTGTACCGGCTTGTTGGAAACAATTAAAATTATCCCTGTCCGGTGATTTTTCAAAACACTTATATTTCTATTCACCAACGAAGATCATGCCTCATTCCTTCCTCGGAAAAAGACACGGAGCGAAATCATGTGCGGAATAGTCGGCTACGTCGGTAAACGCGAAGCGTTCCCTGTTCTCATGGAAGGCCTTTCCGCGCTCGAATACCGCGGATACGACAGCGCCGGTGTGGCGCTTATTGACAAAGGGAACATCGCCGTCTTGAAGAACAAGGGGAAGGTCGCGCAGCTCAGGGAATATGCCGAAAAAAAAGTGAAAAAAGGCGCCACCATCGGCATCGCCCACACCAGGTGGGCCACCCACGGCGTTCCCTCGCAGGCCAATGCCCACCCGCACACCGACATGCATGGCAGGATCGCCCTCGTCCACAACGGCATCATCGAGAACTATGCGACGCTCAAGGAAAAGCTCAAGAAAGAGGGCGTTGTTTTCAAGTCCGAAACCGACACCGAGGTGCTTGCCCAGCTCGTGGGCAAATACTACAAGAGAGACTTGCTGGGCGCCGTGTCCAAGGCGCTTTCCGAGGTCGACGGAACGTTCGGCATCGCCGTGATCGCCGCGGACAACCCTGACGTGCTGGTGGGCGCGCGCCGCGGCTCGCCCCTTGTGGTGGGCGTGGGCGACGGCGAGTATTTCCTCGCGTCCGACGCCTGCGCCATCGTCCGCTACACCAAGCGCGTCATCTACCTCAAGGACTCCAGCCTGGTGGTGCTCAACCGCACCGACCACACCGTGATGGACCTCGATCAGAAGGTGATGGTGCACGAGATCCAGCACGTCGAGTACAGCGCCGAGGCTCTCGCCAAGGGCGGGTTCGCGCACTTCATGCTCAAGGAAATTTTCGAACAGCCCGACACCATCCGCAATGCCATGCGCGGCCGCCTCCTCGTCGACGACGGCAGCGCCAGGCTCGACGGCCTCAACCTCGTGTTGCAGCAGCTCCGCCAGATCAACCGCATCATCTTCGTGGCGTGCGGCACGTCGTGGCACGCGGCGCTTGTGGGCGAGCACATGATCGAGGAGATCGCCGGCGTGTCGGCTGAAGTCGAATACGCCTCCGAATTCCGGTACCGCAATCCCATCATAGACCCGCACACCCTCGTGTTTGTCATAAGTCAATCCGGCGAGACCGCCGACACGCTCGCGGCCCTGCGCGAGGCCGCGAACAAGGGCGCCACCGTGCTCGGCATCTGCAACGCGGTGGGGTCGTCCATTGCGCGCGAGACCCACGGCGGCGTGTACCTCCATGCCGGGCCGGAAATCGGCGTCGCATCGACCAAGGCCTTCACCTCGCAGCTCACGGTGCTTGCCCTGCTCACCCTGCTTCTGGGCCGCATGCGAAGGATTTCCCACGACGAGGGCGTCGACATTGCCCGGGCGCTTTCGGAAATCCCGGAGCAGGTGAAGAGAATCCTGAAGCAGAACGCGGCGATACGGGACATCGCGAAGAAGTACTCGAAGCACAACAACTTCATCTATCTCGGCCGCTCCTACAACTTCCCGGTCGCGCTCGAAGGTGCGCTCAAGCTCAAGGAAATTTCGTACATCCATGCGGAAGGATATCCGGCAGCCGAAATGAAGCACGGCCCCATCGCGCTCATCGATAAAGACATGCCCACGGTCGTCATTGCGCTCAAGGACAGCGTGTACGAAAAGGTGATTTCGAATATCCAGGAAGTAAACGCGCGCGGCGGCAAAGTGATCGCCATTGCCACGGAGGGCGACACCCGCATCAGAAAGCATGCGGCGCATGTGATCCACGTGCCGTGCACGATCCCCATGCTGAGCCCGCTTTTGTCCGTTATTCCGCTGCAGCTGCTTGCCTATCACATCGCCGCCATCCGGAAATGCGAAATCGATCAGCCCAGAAACCTTGCAAAAAGCGTGACCGTGGAGTGACGGGAGACGCCATGCAGCCACAGCCTGTCCACACGCCGAACGCCCCGCAGCCGGTGGGTCCGTATTCGCAGGGAATGGCCGCGGGGAATTTCATTTTTATTTCGGGTCAGATACCGCTCGATCCGGCAAGCGGCGCGGTTACGGGCGCCGCGATCGCCGACCAGGCGCGGCAGGCGCTTGCAAACCTCAAGGCCGTGCTTTCGTCCCAGTCGCTGGGGCCGGACGCGCTTGTCAAGACCACGGTGTTCCTCCGCTCCATGGCCGACTTTGCCGCGTTTAACGTGGTGTACGAGGAGGAGCTGAACGGCGCTCGGCCCGCGCGGTCGGTGGTGGAGGTTTCCGCGCTGCCCAAGAACGTCCTGGTGGAAATCGAGGCGATCGCATGCAGGTGAAACAGGAATATCAGGTCAAGCTTTCGCTGTTCGAGGGCCCGCTCGACCTGCTGCTCTATCTTGTAAACCGGGCAGAAGTCGACATCCGGCAGATCCAGGTGGCGCAGGTCGCCCAGCAGTATCTCGAGTACCTCGACCTCATGCGCGAGCTCAACATCGACATCGCCGCGGAATACCTGTACATGGCGAGCACCCTCATCCGCCTCAAGGCGCGCGAGCTCCTGCCGCCGTCGGAGCAGGAGCCGTTAGAGGGCGAGGAGGGAATTTACAACAGGGAGCAGCTTATCGCCCAGCTCCTCGAATACAAGAAATACAAGGAGGCGGCCCACTCGCTGCGGCATTTCGAGGCCGAGCAGATCGGCTGCTTCACGCGGGGCAGCGCCGAGCCCGTGACCCCGCTTTCATCGACCGACGACGGTCTTATCGCGGGCGCGGTCACGGTGTTCGATCTGATCACCGCCTTCAAGCGCGTGCTCGACCGCTCTGCCGCCGAGGGCGACAGCCGGCAGGTGATCGGCCACGACATGGTGCGTCTTGACGACCGCATCGAGCGCGTGCTCGGCATGATCGACGCGGAAAGGGAGATCCCGTTTGAGGATTTGTTTGCCGACGACAAACGCAGGATCGTGCTCGTGGTGACCTTCATGGCAATCCTGGAACTCACCAAGATGCAGGAGATAGTTTTCCGGCAGGAAACGCGGTTCGGCCGCATTCTGGTGAAGCGGCGCGTGGAAAAGGAGCCGGACCAGGCCGCAGAAGCGCCGCAGCAGTCCGGGCAGGACGCACCACAGGGTGACTAACGGTACGGGCCATTGTAAACAAAATGAACACACAAAGGCCCGCAACCACCCCGAAAAAGATTGACAAAAAGAACGCATGCCCCGTCTGCCTGCGCCCCAGATCACGGTGCATATGCGGAAAAACGGTTTCCTCCGGCACCCTTGCAAAGATCCTCATCCTTCAGCATCCCCAGGAACAGTACAAGCTTCTCAATTCGGCAATGCTTGCCCACCGCGCGCTTGCACGCAGCGTGCTGCGCGTCGGACTTTCGTGGCGCAATCTTTCACACGCTCTCGGTGAAGAGGCAAACGCGGATGCATGGGCGGTGCTGCTGCTCAAAGGCATCAAGGAGCCGTCGAGGAAACTGGAGATGTTCAGCCCGAAGAACCTTCTCCTTGCCATTTCAACGCGTTTCAAAGGCATCATCGTCATTGACGGCTCGTGGAAGCAGGCAAAGGCCATGTGGTGGCGGAATCCGTGGCTCCTTAGGCTCAACAGAATCACGCTCAATCCCGACCACCCGTCGCTGCGGGGCCAGACAAAAAGGCACGGTCTCGCCACCGTTGAGGCGATCGCCATGGCGCTGGATTGTCTGGGGGAAAACACCGCGGTCGGGGAATCGCTCAGGAAACAGTACGAGGAATTGATTATCAGGCCCAATCTTAATCAAGCGCTTCCTTGACATCAAAGAAAACGCCTTTGGGCCTCAGAAACGCCGACAGCCCGGCCCTGCCCAGCTCGAGGAACTCCTTGTGCTTCACGGCAAGCACGACCGCGTCGTAGGAATGCCGTTTCGGCCTGGCGATCGGGGTGATCCCGTATTCCAGCCGCACCTCCTCGGCGTCGGCCACGGGCTCCCATACGTCAACCTTGACGCCGAACTCGGCGAGCTCTTTCATGATGTCGATCACCTTGGAATTGCGGATGTCGGGCACGTTCTCCTTGAACGTGATGCCGAGCACAAGCGCCCTTGTGTCCTTGACGCAGATTCCCTTGTTGGTCATTTCCTTGACGATTTCCCTGCCGAAGTATCTGCCCATGGCGTCGTTGATGCGCCTGCCGGCCATGATGATCTGCGGGTGATGGCCTATTTCCTCGGCCTTGTAGGCAAGATAATACGGGTCCACGCCGATGCAGTGCCCGCCGACAAGCCCGGGCTCAAAGGGAAGGAAGTTCCACTTTGTCTTTGAAGCGGCGAGCACCTCGGTTGTGGATATTCCCATTTTGTCAAAAATGATCCGCAGCTCGTTCATAAGCGCGATGTTGATGTCGCGCTGGGTGTTTTCGATCACCTTCGCCGCCTCCGCGACCTTTATCGAAGCCGCGCGGTACACGCCCGCCTTTACCGCGGCGCCATACACCGTGGCAACGGTCTCAAGCGTCTGCTTGGTGTCTCCGGACACCACCTTCACTATTTTCGATACCGTGTGCTCCCTGTCGCCGGGATTGATGCGCTCCGGGGAATATCCCACGAAAAAGTCCTTCTTCCACGTGAACCCGCTTTCGCGCTCGAGGATCGGCACGCATTCGTCTTCGGTGACGCCGGGGTACACCGTGGATTCGTACACCACGATCGCACCCTTCCTCAGGTTCCTGCCTACGGTTTCCGAGGCCTTGACAACAGGCGTGAGATCGGGGATCTTGTGGTCGTCGATGGGCGTGGGCACGGCAACCACAACGAAATCGGCTTTCCTGATGACCGACGGGTTGCTCGAATACTCGATCTTGAGGCTCGACAATACCTGCGGGTCCACTTCGCGGTTGGGGTCCCTGCCCTTCCTGAGAACGGCGACTCGCGTTTCGCTTATGTCAAAACCGTATACCGTAAAATGTTTTGCGAATTCCACGGCAAGCGGCAGTCCCACGTAACCGAGTCCGACGACGCAGAGAACGGGATTCTTTTTCATGAATGCTCCGGGAAGAAGGGAGTTTGGTTGACCGATGCGTTATGTTGCGGCGCGCCGCGCAAGGAAGGGTTTATGCGCGACCGATTTTTTTGAACATAAAAACATACATTGTTGAACGGGGGAAATCAACCGTTGCGCTTTGGTTGAACGGTTGCGCCGGGGATAGGGTAACGGTCGACGTCGGGGGTCCAAGATAAAGCAAGGACGCCGAAACCGGCGCCCTTGCACGATGGTTCTTGCAATGACGAACGGATGGGGGAACCTACTTACTCCCGCCTTCCCTTCCCTCGGCCCACGAATCCGAGGCCTGAAGGTTGCCGTCGAGGAATGTCCAGGTGATCTTGCGGTAGCGAAGGGAGACTTCCTCGGTGTGGGTGTAGCGTTCCTTGGCCGGGTCCTTTACATTGGGCATGGTCGGTTTCACCGAGCACACCTTGACGCCTTCGAGGTTGAAGTTGAAATACTCCTTTTCGCTGCCGGTGTCATCGATGTTGAAAAACTTGAATACGGCGGACTTGTACGTCTCGCCCTCGCACACGGCCTTGTACAGGTACGGCGACGAGGCGTCGAAGGCCTTGACGAACGTGAGCGACTCGTGCTTGCGGGTGCCGGTGAGGCGCCCGGTGTCCGGGTCAGTGGGGATGCGGACTTCGTGATGGAATTCGAGCACCTCGACGCTTCCTTCGCGGTTCGCCACGTCCACGGAGCCTTTGACGTCGGCGCCGGTCTCGTTCTTGAGCCACAAATACGCGGGAATTGGCATACAAAACTCCTTTCACATTGTAAAGTTTGCGGGGCGGGTTGTTCCCGATTACCGAAAAAAATATACGCTTCGTTACGGCGCCGAACTGTGACGGCCGTCACAGTTCGGCATTTTCCCGCTATTTTCCTTTCGGCATCTGGGACACGAGGGACAGGTTGATATCGATTCCCTCGATCTGGAAATGAGGCATGACCGAAAGGGTCACCCTGAAGAACCCGGGGTTGTCCTCGATTTCGTTCACGGTCACTTCCGCCGCCTTGAGGGGATGGGTCGATATAAGGTCCGGGCCCGGATCGTTCATTTCGGTGACAAGGTTCTTGATCCAGGTGTTGAGCTCGTT
>DATFYJ010000170.1:0-3998 GCA_035315105.1 Chitinivibrionales bacterium | reverse complement strand
AGGCACGTTCCTCACCTGGCCGGGCTTCTCCCTGGTATTCCGGTTCGGCTCAGCCGATCAGGGCATATACAGGCCGGTGTGGATGCATATCACCGACAAGATTCATGTTCCGGCAAATGTTTATTCTGTTGTCAATCAATGGGGAACCTATGCTGCCACCCTTGCGACCAACGGTACCTCGGCTACGCTGAGAATCCTCACCAACATCATGAATGAAAGCTCCGCGAGCCAGGCAGTTTCCCTCACCACCAAAGTGGTTGATCCGTCGAACAACAATGTGGTCCTGTCGATGGACCAGGCGCAGACCGTCGCCGCGGGCGCAAACTTCGTTTTCGACCAGAAGGGCGACGCTTCGCCGGTGCAACTGTGGTATCCCAACAACAGCACGTTCGGCACACCGAAAATGTACAAGGTGTATCATATCGTGAAAGTCGGGGCGACCACGCTTGACGTTTTTGAAACGCCGCTGGGGATGCGCACCATCACCTGGGACCAGAACTTCCCTTATATCAACGGCCACAAGCATCTTCTCTGGGGCGCCTCCGGCAGATACGATTATCCGGCCCTCGGCACCGCAATACCCGCCGAACAGGTGTGGCGCGACATCAAGCTGACCGCCGGGTGCGGCGGCAACCTGTGGCGGCCCGGACATTCCGCGGAGGGCCCTGTTTTTGTCGCGGCATGCGACGCGTACGGTGTGATGGTGATCCAGCCGAGCGGCGACGGCGAAAACAACTGGGCCACCGACATGCTGGCCGGCAATGCCAATGCGGCGTATCAGGAGGGACTCAAGAAAGAGATACACCGGGACATGGTGATCCGGGACAGGAACAATCCGTCGATCCTTGCATGGGAGGCGGCCAATGGCGCCTGCGATCCGACGCTGTGCGACCAGCTGCGAAGCATCAGCAATACGTGGGACTCGCTTGCCCCCCGTAAACAGGCGGTGCGGGGAGCACCGTGGTCGCCCCTCGACCTTGCCTCGTGTACCCTGACAGGATGCGAAATAGGAGTGAAGACCAGCGAGCCGCAGTGTCCGGCATGGGGCGCAGAGGCATGGGGCCGAGCGTCGGAGCGCGCGGCCTACGACTGGGAAATCTATCATGCCGCGGAATTCCTCCAGAACTGGCGCAAGAGCATTCAGGCCAACTGCTTTGGCCTTTGTCAATGGTATTTCTCCGAAACGCCGGGAGAGGACAGGGCCTTTGCAGACGGGAAGTCGCCCTGCCGCTCATTCGGATCGTCCATGGTGGATTTCAGTCGGATCCCGAAATTCCTGTACTATGCTTACAAGGCCTGCTGGAGGCCCTATTCGCTCGAACCGGTCGTCGCGCTTTCCCACCACTGGAACCGCTCGGGCTCGGTTCGAGAGTTTGCGTTCAGCAACTGCCCGAGCGTGAAGCTGCTTGTCAATGGCGTCAGTCAGGGCGTTAAGACGCCCAACCCGTGGACCGGCACCGGCGACGCCAACGACGCCGCAACCACGCAGCTTCCCTTCGAATGCTGGTGGGACGTTACCTGGGCAGCGGGCACGGTGACCGCCCAGGGCCTTGACGCAAGCGGAAACGTGGTGTGCTCCGACCAGAAAGTCACCGCCGGAACGCCGGATCACATCGTTCTGAGCGTTGAACCGCCGCTTGTCAAGCCGGACGGCGAGGCGTTCAAGATCATGGCCGACGGCTCGGACGCCGCCTTCATTCTTGCAACAGTGGTTGATGCCAACGGCAACTGGTGCCCGACCGACAGCCATTATATCACCTTCAGCGTTTCCGGCGCCGCAGGCAGCTATCGCGGCGGCAGCGACCAGTTTGTCACCACCGGAATGCCGCTTTATTATCACTCCCCCATGGATCCCGAGCTTGCCGCCGAAGGCGGCATGTGCAAGGTGGCGGTGCGCGCGACCTTCACCCCGGGCGTTGTGACCGTGAACGCCACGTCGTCCGGGTTGGGGTCGGGCGCGACGTCGTTCACCGTGTATCCTTTCAGCGACACTGTTGCGACGTACGCGCCGATCCGCACCATTGCGCCTTTGTCAATGCCGAAGCTCGCCATCACCATGGTCGGCGCTACGGTGAAATATCGTATCGATGCACCGGCCTTTGTCAGCATCGACATTCTTGACGCAAGCGGTAAAATCGTATGTCGAGCTCCCACTGCGCTGCAGCAAAGCGGGTGGCATGCGGTATCTCTCAAGGCCGGCGGCAACACGATGAGCAACGGTGTGTACCTTATCCGCTGCACGGTTAACGGACAGGACAAGTATGTAAAGCGGGTGGTGGTTGCCAGATAGTAAAGAGTGGTTGTGTGGGGGAAGCTTCCCCCTCGCTCCGGCCCGGTCGCACCACTTCACAAATCAAGTTCCCGATTGTGTGCGACCGGTCCTCCGCTACCCCCTCCTGGGTAGCCGCCTTGACAAAGCAGCTGCGAGACCATGCATCGCTGTGGCGGCACCCACGGAGTATAGTTGAGAAGTTGAGGAGTTGAGAAGTGGTAGAAAAGACGCTCGCTGATATTTTGAGCATTCCGATTGGCGCGATAAAAAGTAGTTGACTGATGGCAATAACGGTTTACGCGCGTTAGGTGGACCGTAGGGTGCGCTGGAGCGCATTGCCGCCTGATCCCTAGCCGAAGGCAGTAGGGACAGGCGGCAACGAGGCCGAACGGCCGAGCCCGGAGGGACGACCCTTGGAAGCACCCGAAGGGGTGGACCGACCCCATGTAGAGCCGCACGGCCGTGCGGCTCTACATGGGGGAACGCCCATTTTTCTTTATTAAAAAGGGGGAACCATGCGATCAACGACCTCTGTCATTTCAATTATCATCATCTTGACAGTCTACTCTGCAACAACGCTCGCCGAAACCTACACCGGCGAGCCCAGCAACCGCGCAAAAATCAACCTCGGCGCCACCCCGTGGAAATTCATCCAGTCCGATCCGATCGGCGCGCAGGCCACGACCTACGACGACGCGTCGTGGAGCACCGTGGGCATCCCCCATACCTGGAACGACATGAACACATTCCTGAACATGGATGCCGGCGGAAACGCGGGTTCGCTCCTGGGGATCACCGGCTGGTACCGGAAGCATTTCACCCTGGACAACGGCTACTCGGGGAGGAAGATCTTTATCGAGTTCGAAGGTGCGCACATCGGCGCACAGGTGTATATCGACGGAACGTTTATTCCGGGCAACAGCACGGTAAACCCGCAGGCCACGCACGTGATCGGGTTCCAGCCGTTCGTCGTGGACATCACGCCCTATGTGAAACTCGACGGCAGCGACAATGTTCTGGCGGTCCGCGTGGCCACCAGCTCGTCCTGGTTCACCTATCCGAGTTTTTCGAACGACTTCCGGTTCGGCCAGGGCGACGGCGGGCTGTTTAGGCCCGTGTGGATGCACGTGACCGACCAGGTGCACATCCCCCTCAACGTGTTCTCTGTTGTCAACAACTGGGGAACGTGCGTGGCGACGACGGCGGCCTCGGATGCGTCGGCCGCGGTGCGGGTCCTTACCAACGTTCAGGATGAAGGCGCCAGCGCCGTCACCGTTTCCCTCACGACCAAGGTGGTGGATTCGGCAGGCACCGTGGTGTGGTCCGGCGATGATTCCCATGTCGTCAACGCAGGTGCGTGCTACGTGTTCGACCAGACCGGAACGATAACCTCCCCGCACCTCTGGTATCCCAACGCGAGCATTTACGGCAGCCCTTACCTGTACAAGGTATACCACATTGTCAAGGTCGGCGGAACGACGGTCGACGTGTTCACCAGCCCGCTCGGCATCCGGACCCTCACGTGGGACACCGATTTTCCCATCTTCAACGGTCATCCCCATTATCTGTGGGGCGCGGCCGGACGGTACGATTATCCCGCGCTGGGAACCGCGGTTCCGGAGGAACAGCAGTGGCGCGATGTCAAGACACTGGCCGATTGCGGCGGAAGGCTGTGGCGGCCCGGCCATTCCACCTGCTCGCACGAATTTGTTGAAGCGTGCGACGC
>DATFYJ010000169.1:0-3612 GCA_035315105.1 Chitinivibrionales bacterium | reverse complement strand
ATGTTTTGGAAAGGTTTGTTCGCAGACAACCGGGCAAGAAAGTGAGAGCAGCTGAACGGTCCGCTCATGTGCGAAAAAAACTCTCGACCGCTATAGCGAAGGGCAGCGGCAGTCTTCTTCGGAAGACCGAACTGATTCGGGCTCGTTCTGTTTCCCCCACACCAGCAGATGCTTGAGCCTGTTGGCAAACTCGGTCGACCCGTCGTCCTCGGCGCACTGGGCAAAAGCAAGGGTAATGACAGCGCCGACTCCGAGTTCGGGAATCATACGAGGCCCGCCGAACAGGTTGTTCTTGAGCCGCGCGGCCAGTTCCATGGCTTCCCGCGCGTTGGTGTTCGGAAGAATGAGCAGAAGCAGGTTCTCGGTGTGCCGCGCAAGAACATCAACCGCCCGCACTGACCTCCGTATCATCCTTGCGACAATATCGGTCACTTTTTCCCTCACCTGAAGGGAAACCAACGTCCCGTCTGCCGCATATATGTCCACGTCGAACATGATCGCCGAAAGCGCGTGCTTGTACCGACGGGCACGCAGCGTCTCCTCTCTGAGCCGCTCCATGGGCACGCCGGAAATCTCGATCTGCCGGCCGTTGTGATGAACCATCCGAACCGAAGAGCCGGCGCTGGAGCCGACACCGAGCAGGTCGTAATAGTCAATTGCCGCAGTCCTCACATTAACGACACGGGACAGTCTCGACTCCATTCGCCGCTTATGTTCCAGGATCTTTTTCCACTGAAAACGCGCCTTTTCCTCGGGAACGGCAACCGAGGAGAGTGCCTTCACCAGGAAACTGAACGGGCAGGAAGCCGAACCTTTTGTGCCGCGAAGCAGCTCCTGCACCAGCGAAAATGATCGAGGATCGCCATGTTCCAGAGGTTTGCGCACAAGTTCGTCGAAGCCTTCAAATTCAACGGATGATTCGGATGACTGTGGTGCGGGATGCATGGTTTTCCTTCCAATCTGCAAGGTTGCGGAAACAATTGTTGACATCTGACAAAACTGCGCAAGACGGACTTTGACAACAGGACCGCCACTCCGACACCAGTACGGTTCCGCGGCATCCTTCTTCCAGACCCGTACGGGCTACAGCGCCACAGCTGCGCGGTCCTGAACATCTGCGGACCCTGGTACTTCGGCGAGCTCGCTCCACGCCGGAAGAACAGGAAGCTCGTCGCCGTCAAACAATGGAATCAGCGCCCTGTCGGACGGACAATCCGGCACAAAGAGATATCTCTTGAGCCTGCATGAACACCCGAGATGGAACGGAGGAATAACCTGCGGAAATGCACAGGTCTGTGTCCTGCTCACGAATTTTTTCTGGAGCAGGTAACCTCGGCACACCGCATCGTTCCGGCCGACCTGATAGTAATAGAATTTGACGTCCTGTTTATCACCTTCCTCGATTTCGGCGAGGTTCATTTCCAGACAACTGTTCCACGCATGGAGGTAGCGCCGCCTGAATTCTTGGGCCTGCTCCGAATCCTTTCCAAAAGGGGAAATACGATCCAGGTGCGCCACCATTTCCGCAAAAGACGGCTGGCGGTCCGGTGCCCGCAGAATCGGCGCTTCACAGGCGGCAACGCCACCGGCGCCCGCATTCAAGGCCACTTCGGTTCCGGCGTTTCCGTTTTCCTGTCCGGTAAGAATCACCTGTGCTCCCGCAAGCTCCGACGGCCAGACCGCAGTGCTGCTGCACGATGGATTGATCATAAGATTTTCCTCGGTTTTGCATCGGTCGTCTTGGCTTCTCTTGCCGGCGGGCGCAATGAATTGCCGTTGCCATCAGCCTGCGTTGGTTTCAAGGAAGCGCTGTCGGTGCGCTCCGACGCGCTCCCTTGTAACTTTCTTGCTTGACTGCTGAAACATTCCCGATTCATGAAATCGGCGTTTACCCCGAAAAGAGCTCTCCAGGTGCGGGAATCACTTTCTTCCAGGTTTTCCATAAGGCCTTGTCTCAGAATTTGTGACATCTCATTTATTGCAACGACCAAGATACGTAGTTCAGATTATCCGGGCATTAGGCAAACATGAGCTAAGCGATAGAGATAATTGCGCTATCCGAAAACAGTGAGGAAGGCTATTGCACAGACCGTGCCAATTCGGTTTCTGATGTTGCTTTCAGTTGATTTTCAGTGTGTTACAGTGGAATTGCCGGGTATGGACATAGCGGCATTTTCAATGCGGGATGCATTGCGCGGTGAGGGAAAATGCGGGATGCATTAAAGCCAAAGAAGTGAAGAGGTCGAGGGCAAACAGCGGGTGGAAGAATTGAAGCACCCCGCAGCAAGCTGCGAGGAATACGCTCGCTGTGGGATTCAAAGGTGAATCACTTATTCTTTTTTGGGTCACGATAAATTGTCCCTCCAATTACAATCGATCCGACAAACTTGCCGCGTTTGGATGTCATGAAGTTTGTCTTGCCGGCAAGCTCCTCTTCGTGTGCATATCCTCCTCGCACGCCAAACAGGAAATGTTGAAATTCAACCTGCACACCCATGAATGGCGTTCCATTCCAGAACCAATCGGGTGAAAACCTGTCTGCGCGCGTGCCTGCCGGCGTGTATGCCGTTATTCCCGCGCCCACGCCTAAAATCCATCCGCTGATTTCGGGTCCAGTCACTCCTTGACAAAAAGCAGGGTAAAAAGGCCAATGGAAAAGAGAGAAGGGAATGACCCGCTCGACTGCGACCTGTGAGCCCCATGCATTGAACCCGCCAGGCGCCCTGGTCGTGTCGGTGACGAACCGAGAGTAGTCCATCTGGTACTCATCGAAATACCAATGAAATATTTTCAACTCGAAAGTCCAAAGCTGTTTCGGGCAATTGCACGCTTCCCCGCTCCAATGAAGTATGCCGAGATTTAGGTCCTGCACGCCGGTTCTGCCCGGCAGGTACCCGATCGGGTCACCGAAAAGGTATAAACGGGTGATCCCTTTGTTCTCGGTGGAGTCGTTGGCAAGGCAACCGAAAACGCAGAGCAGAACAAGAAACCAGGTGAGTTTCATGCTTGGCCATTTACCTCGGAAAAAAAATTACCAGCTAAAGACCTCGCCGCCCAGAGAAATGGAGGGAGTGGCTCCCTTCAAGAAGCTCTGACATGTCCTGGCCTTGCTTGCAAGCGAGATCGAGATCCGAAGTCGCTCCATGAGAGAGATGGAAAACTCCGCCACCATTTTATGATCGATATCACAGTAGGTTCTGCGGTAAAAATTCTGAATTGTCTGTTTCTTCCACACGCCGGCCTGTCCATTGCAGAATTCCGGAAAATCTGGCCCTGTCTTGAATCCCAATCTGCATTGTATCCAGGGGTGCCACACCACTTCACATTCAAACCCAAGGAGCAAATACCAGGGGACCTCATAGGACATTCCAAGACCTTGACCAAGGGCAACAACCTTTCCCAGATTGATGCTGTCAATATTTGCGGCAGCTGTCCATCGGAAACATTCGCTTTCCGACTTGAAGCTGAGCCCGATTTCTCCTCCTGCAGGCGCCGATATTAAACCGTACAAGATCGCGGTGGGACGGGATTGGTCAATGAACCCAATGGCCGGATTTCCAAAGACATTAACGACGTTTCTTTCCAGTTCAGGTCCGCCCGGCTCATTGCTGT
>DATFYJ010000168.1:0-6297 GCA_035315105.1 Chitinivibrionales bacterium | reverse complement strand
CCTGCGGCGCCGCCCCGGGCCGACCGGATGATGCTTCCCAGCGTCCACACGGCTCCCAAAAGCGATTTCTGGCGTGGATCGGGCCCGTGGTCCTTGCGGGGCACGAGCGGGTTGAGCCGCGGCCGCAGGGTGACAGGCGTTGCGATGATCTTTTTGCCCGGGAACCGAGCGCGTGCGGTCCGGAGAACGTGATACTGTCCCTCCAGATTGTCGATTATCGCCTCATCATCGAAGGTGTGCACCTGGGGATTAACGGAATAGCAAACCCCTTGCGTTCCGCGCAACGCGGGTTTGCTCCTGTTGATTTCCACGAAATTTCCATCTGTTCCCGTTACCACCTCCGCCTCTTGGACCAAGCGGAAAGAGCCGGCACGGAACACGCCCAGTGTTTTCTGCGAGGTCACTCTTTCGTCAATGCGAAACACAAGACAGCGCCTTACCCTCGCAGGTGTTTTGCAAAATGCATCCGAAAGCACCCTGGCATCTTTGGCGATTGATCGAGGATCGTCCCGAAAGAAAAGCGCCAGCTCCAGCGGAATATTGAGTGCCGCGGAGTTCCGCGCGGCCGCGCGTATCCCGGGGGAAACGTCGCGATTGTCAAACCTTACATCTGTCCGTACATGAGAGAACCCGCAGGCGCGTACAAGCGCCGCCTCGCGGGCCGGAAGCGGCCTGCGGGAATCACCCAGACCAACGCCGATGTCCGGAATTAAATAGGATTGCCTGTCAAATCTTTCGATAGCTTTTTGTTGCCGAGCCATTGGGGGCCGGAAGGATTCTGGAGACTTCAGGCAAAACAGTATTCGCTGCGCGAACCTTTGTCCTTTCTTCACACGAAAAGGAATATTTTTGGCAAGCGGCGGACAATACACCTTGAACGAGGCATCGGTCCAGTTCCGCTGGTCCTCCATTTCAAACGTGTCGCCTTCAAACCGTATTTCCGACGATATTTCTCCTGCAAACGTCAAAAACAGGGCACGCATGTTTACAAATGGCTGATACGGGCTTATTGTTTCGACGGGAAACCGTCCCCTGATTCGCGTTCCGTCAAGCTTCTCGACCGCGCACGGCTTTCCCAGGCACCCTTGGAGCGGCAGGAGCACACAGAAACCAATCCTGTTCATCTCAAAAGATGATTGCGCGATCCCGTCAAGGGAGAAGGAAACCGTGCCGTTTGTGCGGCCTTCAATTGACGCGTGCCACATAAAATCGATGCTGTCCCGCCGGTGGATGCAGTCGAACCGTATTGAGAACGAATTTTTGCCGCGTTTCATGCGGAAGTTGGCAACAACGGGCCGCACCGTGTTCCAGTATTTGTCGCGCACCGCAACATACATTCGCCGCACAAGCTCCAAATCGCCCGCCAGGAAATTCCGGAGTTCTCCATCGCTGTACAAAAGCGACAGACAGCCTGCCTGCAGCAAGACCGTTCGCGGCTGCTGCTCCGGGCTTCCACGGAGAATGACGTTCTTTTTGGATTCGGAGGCACGCCTCATGCACAAGACCTTTGAAATGCCGGTTGCGCCATGTGTATAATATAGCAATACGGGGCACGGCACTCAAAGACCTCCGCGGTTTTACCCATCACGAAAGAACGCACTATGAATTTCCTGTTAAGGCTCGTTAGGACCCGGCTCAATCCTTTTGTCGTTCTTGTTGCCATTGGTGTCGTGTACTTTGCGGTCCAATCGTTTTTCCTGCTGGTGGTCAACGATGACGCCACCCTTTCCATTGCAGCGGTGCCCATTCTTTTTTCGGGGTGGTTCATGGGTCCCTGGTGGGCCGTCGGAGCAGGGGCGTGCATTTTCGTCTATTTCTTTCTTATCAAGTTTTTCTCAATGGGATTCAGCGCATGGGTCGACATGGCCGTGGGCGGCGGGTCAATAGCGATCTTCGCGCTCATCGGGGCAGCCATCGGCAGGATGGAGCAGCTCAACAGGCTCCTTCAAGAGCAGCTTGCGGCACGAAAAATCGCGGAGCAGGCCCTTGAATCCCGCACGCAGCAACTTGCCCGCTCAAATAAGGAGCTCGAACAATTTGCGTATATCGCCTCGCACGACTTGCAGGAGCCGCTCAGAAAAATTTCCGCATTCGGGTCAAGGCTTGCCTCCAAGTACACGGCCCTCATCGACGACCAGGGCAAGGACTACCTCGCGAGGATGCAGAACGCGGCCGTCCGCATGCAGGGTCTCATTGAAGGCCTGCTCACCTACTCACGGGTCACCACAAAGGCGCAGCCCTTTTCTCCCGTCGATCTGTTTGCCATTCTCACCGAAGTGCTCGGCGACCTCGAGACGAAGATCAAGGACACCGGCGCGGACGTTCGATGCGACGTGAGCGCCACCATAGATGCAGACCCCTTACAGATGCGGCAGCTGTTCCAGAACCTTGTGGGCAACGCGCTCAAGTACCACGCGCCGGGCGTCTCGCCTGTCATTGACATACGCGCATCAACCGCGGACGGCCGTTGCTCCCTTACCGTTACCGATAACGGAATCGGTTTTGAACAGAAATACGCCGAACAGATCTTCGGCGTTTTCCAGCGGCTCCACGGCCGCTCAAGTGAGTACGAGGGCTCGGGCATCGGACTGTCGGTGTGCAGGAAGATCGCCGAGCGCCACGGCGGGACCATCAGCGCACAGTCGGAGCCGGGCAAGGGTGCGACGTTCACCGTTATGCTCCCCGCCAAACAGGCCTGAGGCGGCTTCGCCGTTTCCTTTCCGCCAATGATAAGGTATATTCTTGATTGAACGCTCCGGCCGCAATTTTTCGCAAGGAGTTCTGTATGAACCAGAAGAAAAATTCCGTGGTGATCCTCATGGCCGACGACGACGAAGACGACCGCCTCATGGCGAAAGAGGCGTTTGCCGAAGTCAAGCTTATCAACCATTTCCACACCGTGGAAAACGGCGAGGAACTCATGGACTACCTGCGGCGCAAGGGGAAATACGCCGACCCCGCCGTCTCGCCGCGGCCGGGGCTGATTCTCCTCGACCTCAACATGCCCAGGAAAGACGGCCGCCAGGCACTCGCGGAAATCAAGGCGGACCCCTCGCTGCGCCAGATCCCCATCGTGGTGCTCACCACGTCCAAGGCCGAGGAGGACATTTTGCGGTCGTACGATCTCGGCGTGAATTCGTTTATTGCAAAACCGGTGACGTTCGAGCAGCTCGTGGTCATCATGAAGACGCTCACGAAGTACTGGTTCGAAATCGTGGAACTTCCGCCCCAGGGATAAGCGGCATGGAAACAAGGCCGGTTGTGCGCCTCTGCCTCGTCGATGACGATGAGGACTATTACGTCATCACCCGTGACCTTCTGGCCGACATCCCCTCCTTTAAATTCGCCGTTACTTGGATAAACACCTTTGAGCGTGCTCTCGAAGAGATACCCCGGTCGTCTTTCGATGTACTCGTGTTCGACTACAACCTCGGCGCGAAGAACGGGCTCGATCTCCTTCGACAGGTGCTTGCTGCGGGCCTGCGCGCGCCCGTGATCATGCTTACCGGCCAGGGAGACCACACCATCGACCTGGAGGCGATGAAGTCCGGCGCCGCCGACTATCTTGTCAAAGGGAAAGTCGACGCGGTGCAGCTCGAACGGTCCATCCGGTACTGCATGGACCGCTTCGCGACCATGGAGCAGCTCCGCGCCTCCCGCGACTCGCTCCGCTCGACCACGCAGCAGCTCGAAGCGGCGCTTGCAAAAATCAACGAGGAGCTCGAGACCGCCCGGCGCGTGCAGAAATCGCTATTACCCCAGACCGTCGACACCTTTCCCGGCGTCGAGTTTTCCGGCGTGTATCTGCCCAGCGGCATAGTCGGCGGCGACATGTACGACGTCGTGCGGATCGACGACACGCACGTTGCGTTCCTCATCCTTGACGTGTGCGGCCACGGCGTTCCCGCGGCGCTCATCACGGCCATGGCCAAGATCTCCTTTTCACGGTGCATCCTCAAGGACCTTTCGCCAAAGTCAATTTTTGCCCAGGTGAACGCCGAGCTGTTCCGCTTCATGCCCGAGGGAAGATACGTGACTGCGTTTCTTGCCATTTTGGACCTCGAAAAAAAGGAACTGGCATTTTCCCGCGCCGGCCACCCACCCGCCCTGCTCGCCCGCGGCCCCGATGTCGAGTACCTCTCCACCGGCGCTCCGCTCGTCGGCTGCTTCGCCGACAGCCAGTTCGAGGAGGCCTCTACGCCCGTCGCTCCCGGCGACGCAATCGCGCTCTACACCGACGGCATTGTGGAAAGCGTAAACGGCTCGAACGAACGCTATCCAATGTTGACAATGGAGAACATCATGCGCGGCGCCCGGGAAAAACCCGCGGCCGAGGTGAGCGCGGCGATCATCGACTCCCTCAAGAAATTTACGGGGCCGGTCGCGCAGGATGATGATGTGACAGTGCTGGTGGTAAAAGTTTTATAACTCAATACAAAGACATTTTTTGAAGGGGGAGGTATCCCCCTCGCTCCGGCCCGGCACTCGTATTTTCATAGTTCACTTTGTTCCGCGCCGGTCCTGCGCTACCCCCTCCCGGGTAGCCCCTTTGACAGGTCAGATTCAAGCCCAAAACATCGCTGCGGGGGCACCCAGCAACGTTTGTTAGCAGGCCCTGGCAATAGTTGAAAAGTTGAATAGTTGAAGGGTTGAAAAGAACCGCCATTCAACGCGGATGCCCATGGCGCAAAAGTGCCGCCTTTGACAGAATAAGTTTCTCATTTCAGCGCGTTAGGTGGACCGGAGTGGTGAGCCGGAGCGAAGGGCCGCCTGACCACGGCGCGAAGCGCCATCGTGGCAGGCGGCACCGAGGCGAATAGCCGAGCCCGAAGGGAGACCGGCTCGAGCCAAAGGCGAGGGAAACGCCCGCTTTCTTATTATTATATTACTTTTCCATCCTTATCCCCTCCCACACCTTGTTGTACAAGTCAAGCGTCGGCCCGAGGTCCTCTTTTAATTCACAGCGGGAAAGGTCCTTCAGCTCATAATTTGGCTTTCTCGTGCAGTATTTCCGTGCCGCGGCATTAATGCTCGGATACCCCAGGTAATCCACGATGCGGGCAAAGACGACCGGATCATGGACGTAGTTGATAAACGCATGCGCAAGGTCCTTGTGCCTCGCTTCCTTGAGGATCACCATATTGTCCATGTACATGGGCCCGCCCTCGCGCGGGATAAAAAACTCCACGTCGGACGTTCTTGTCGAATCGTATTCGCGGAACACGTTCTCTGCATAGGCGTGCACGGCCCAGAATTCGCCCGCCGCGAAGCCCTTGGCGAATGATTCCGCGTCAAACTTGACGATGTTCTTTTTCCATTGCCTCACAAGGTCGCCCGCCTTTGCGAGCTGCGCGGTGTCCTTCGAATTCACCGAAAACCCGAGCGTCTTGAGCGCCGCGCCGAGCACCTCGCGCATGTCGTCGAGCATGGTGCAGCGGTCGGCGAGGTCGGGCCGGGAAAACAGCATCCACGATTTCTCGTAGGAGGCGACCTTTGTTTTGTTCACGGCGATGCCGCTGGCGCCCATCATGTAGGGCACGCTGTAGGCGTTCCCCGGGTCGAAATCGGCCCTGGCAAGCACGGCCGGGTCGATGTTGGCGAAATTCGGGATTTTTGATTTGTCAAGCTTGGCCAGCATGCCTTCGTGAATCATGATCGCCACGTAGTCTTCGGACGGAACAACGATGTCGTAGCCGCTCGCGCCGGACTTGAGCTTGGTGAACATGTCCTCGTTCGAAGCGTACATGTCGTACACGATCTGTACACCGAACTTCTTCTCAAAGTCGCGGAGAACCGCGTCGGGCATGTAGTAGGTCCAGTTGTAAATGTACAGTTTTTGCTTACCAGGAGATGAGCAGGCAGATCCAAGTACAAGCATGATGATAAATAATGAAAGGATGAGACGAAGGATCGGCCGCAGGAAAACAGTCTTTTTTATTGGACTCTCATCAATCATGGTATCGAGTCCCTTATCTCGCCCTTTCCGCAGGAATACGCCAGCCAGCTTCATTATGTATGGTACTCCGCATTTATCCTGATGTAATCATATGTCAAGTCGCAGGTATGCACCATTGCACATTCTTTTCCCGATCCAAGGTCTATGTCGATCCGCACCACGCCGGTGCGCATTTTCCTGCTCAGGTCCCTTTCTTTAAAAGCAACGGGCCTGCCGCGGCTGAAGACCCGCCTGCCGCACAGTGACACGGCAAGACGTTTACTTGAGAAAGAGGCACCCGAATACCCGACCGCACAAACTATGCGGCCCCAGTTGGGATCGTTGCCGAACAGCGCGGTCTT
>DATFYJ010000167.1:0-4147 GCA_035315105.1 Chitinivibrionales bacterium | reverse complement strand
GGGTCGGTTCTCCTTCCGGTCCACCCCTTCGGGTGCTTCCAAGGGTCGTCGGCCTTCGGCCTCGGGCCGCCCCACGGCCCTATGCCGCTTCGCGGCGGGTCCGGGCGGCACCGCGCTCCAGCGCGGCCTCCAGTCCGGCCTGGCGCAAAAAAGAAAAACTGTAGCCTGCAGTGCAGTATTGAATAAGCGGTTGATCTGAGCCTTTGTCATTTTTTTTGGTTGCCGTAAATTCTCCGAATAAGTACCTTGCGCCAGCCTGTTTCCTCAACCTAAAACGTATACTCAACCCTCCAAGAAATTTCCTGCCCGCTGTTTACCAATTTCTCCAGATACGGCTCGAAGGAAAACGTCCTGTCGTTCGCCCACACGGGCAGAAACGAGGGAACATAGTCACACAAAACCGACACTCTGCCGACCAATGGATGGAGCTGTTCTGCGGAAAAGGGCACGGGGTTTTCAACAACCAGCGGCTGGTACAATCCCTTCGCCCAGTCATACTCCTGTTTCAATTCCACCACCCCTTGACTATTGAGAAAATACCCCTGGTTGTCGGGAATGAAAACCGGAAAATCGAACCGGCACGCGGCACGATCCCCGGAAAGGGGAAAGAAAGGGTGCGGGAACCATCGGAGCGGGAATGCCGCCTTGCCGCTGTTCGACAGCATTGTCGCCGACACGACAGTCCTGCCCCTGAGCACCACCGTGCGGACGATGGAAATATCCCATTTGTCAAATACCTGCCTTGTCCGCATGACGATCTTCCCGGCCCGCCGGTCCACGTCCCACGGTGCGAATTCCTCGACCACCGGATTGTCCCGCGCATGAAACGGCACGACCGGGCTTGTGCGGGTTACGACTCCCACGCCCAGCACGACAACAGCCTCGCCTACTTTGGCCTTGTCTTCATTGAGGGCCGTTAAAAAAACCTCGGGCGCACCCTGGCCGTCAAAGGCACAATAGGACCCCGACCCGAATGTCGGCCCGCTCAGCAGGTTGCCTTTCCGATTGTCGGATATCTGAAAAATATAGCCGCCTGTGCAGTATCGTGATCCGAGAAGGTGCCTGTCCCCGGCCGGGTCAATTATTTCCACGGTAAGATCGGAATTTTCAAGTTTTATCATATAAATCAGTCCGTTACAATCATGAAGCCGGACGACATTTTCCTGCAATAATACGAGACAAGCTCCCGTATTCCTATCGGCTGCAATAAGTAGTGTATCTGATTGCTAGTAGTGTTTTGGTACACAATTCCTCAGTACCTCCTACATTCTCAAAAGGGCGAACCTGCCGGGGCAGCCACGGCAGGTTTTTTTTTGCGTACTGCCTTCTCTCAATAATATTTGATAATCACCGATGACCGCAATTTCCAACGAGAGCGCTCCGTATACACAGTGACTGCGTTAGTGTGTATCGTAGACCTCCTTCAGGTGATGGTGAAAGGCCCGCCGGTTGCAGTCGCCGGCGGGTTTTTTGTTTCGGTCTTCAAGAGTGTGGTATTACTTTATCACGAACATCTCTATCCTTTGCGATTGCGTTCCGAAATAGTATAAATCGCTGATGACCGATGCCGCAAGCGCCGAAGGTGAAAAAGCAATAAAATGTTATACTGATTCCCGGAAAAGCAGTCAAAAAGAATCCGACAGATCTTTAAGATTGTTCCGAATTCAGGAGACCGGCATTTTCTGATTTGACAAGTGCGAAGGAAAAACCTATTTTCTTCGCTGAAGCGGGCCCGTGCGCAGGCAGACAAGTGGTCGAACAAAGCTCATCAATTGACAGGAGCTTGCTGTTTCGACAGTGGATTGAGAGTATAACTGATAGGAATTTGTTTTTGACAATAGATCGAGAGAACACGCAACGCTTCTTTACAAACGCCTCTGACTCCTTCCTTTTCCCCGGCCTTTTGACTTATAGGTAATTTGTTTTTCGCGGGCGGTTGGGCGTACAACGAGCATTTCTTTATCCCCTTCGTAAACTACGGGATGTCGCCCGCGCCACTTCGGCGTACTCGCAGGGGTAAAGCTCCACATACGCTAATCCTCTCCCCCGTTTTCCCGCTCTGCCCCTGCGGGCGCTTCCCTCTCTTCAGCGATTCCCAAGGGTCACAAGGGTCGGAAGCGTCGTCCCCCTTCGGGGACTTCGAAGCGTCGCCGGCGTGTGCATCTTGAACGGCTTCAAGATAAAACATAGGTATTTCCGCTCGCCATTGTCAAAGATGGAAACTTGTGGTGAGCCTGTCGAACCATGCCGGCCTTGTGGCTTTACCTGCTGGGGCTTATCAGAGCGAGAAAGGCTCATAGGAAGTCATAATGGAAAGCTCTGAAGTCGGCATATTTACTATGCCGCTTTCAGAGATAGGGACGCCGCTGATGATGTCGTTAACCGTAATTATGCTTGGCCGAACGTATCCCAGAACCCTCTCTTGATAATGATCTCTCCATCTTTCCACAGCAGGGTCCCGTTTTTCTTCAGCCTGAGTAGGAGCCGTGACAGTGTCTCGGGCGCGGCGTCAATCGCCGCCGCAAGGTCTTTTTTGGCAATACCGGGAACAATGCGCTCTTTTGCGCCGTAGTGTTGCCCAAGATAGTGGAACAATTTATCGCCAACGTCCATGGTGATGAGCGACCGCAGACGTTCGGTCAGGTAGCGCTGCTTGCGAAGAAGCATAAGGATGAATTCATTGCGAAAATCACGGCTTTCAAGCAGGGACAGGAATTGATTTTTCGGAAAAAAGAACACGAGTGACTTTTTTACCGCGGTAGCGGTAACCGGATACTTATCGCTCTCGAAAAGAATGACCTCCGCGAATATTTCACCCGGCTTGACCGATTTTATTATCACATTCCTGTCGCCGCTGGGGTTTGCCTTGGATAGCTGGATATTCCCCGAGACGAGCAAATAAATCCCATGACCCCTGTCCCCTTCCAGAAACAGCGTCTGATTTTTCTTCAGTGTTTTTTCAACGGCAATCGTTGCAATACGTTCGCGGCTTCCCTCTGAAAGCGGACTGAAAAGCTCGGTGTGTGAGAGAAGTGCAAGAATATTCACAAAGTTCTTCCCTGGAAAAATCTGATAAAATTGCCATTTCTTGATCTATATCAAGGAAAATAATTCGAAGTTAAATGATATTTATAATCAAATGAACGACAACAAAAGGCGGAATAGAACATGAAACGAAACATCATTACCGTTGACCAAGAGAAGTGCACGGGATGCGGCCTGTGCATTCCGAACTGCCCGGAGGGTGCGATCCGGATCATTGATGGAAAGGCGCGGCTCGTCAGCGACCTCATGTGCGACGGGCTTGGCGCATGCCTCGGCCATTGTCCCGAGGCCGCCATTACCATTGAGGAGCGTGAAGCCGTAGAATATGATGAACGCAATGTGATGGCGAACATCGTCAAACAGGGTGCGGCAGCGATCAGCGCACATCTCGTCCACCTTAAAGAACATAATCAGACAGGTTATTATGATCAGGCAATCGGCTATCTCAAAGAGAACAATATTCCCATTCCTGAGGAAAAGGAGAAATCCTCTATGCATGATGCTCTGCATGCCGGATGTCCCGGATCGCGCAGCATGACGTTTGAAAAAAAAGAAGCGCAGGCCGCACAACCGACCGTGAACCAGGCCTCGCAGCTCACACATTGGCCCGTGCAGATGCACCTGCTTTCGCCAGCGGCACCGCACTTCCGAAAGTCCGATTTCCTGCTGGCGGCAGATTGCACCGCATTTGCGCTCGGAACGTTTCATGGCGATTTTCTTAAAGGAAAAACGCTCGGCATCGCCTGTCCGAAGCTGGACGACGGCAAGGAGATATATATCGAAAAGATAAAAGCGCTCATCGACGAGGCACAGATCAACACGCTCACCGTTATCATCATGCAAGTGCCGTGCTGCGGAGGGCTTCTGAATCTCGCAAAAGAAGCGGCGTCGCAGGCAACACACAAGGTGCCGATCAAGTGCATTACCGTGGGCCTCGAGGGTGACATTTTGAAGGAAGAATGGGTGTGAGGGGAGGTTGCCTGCCAATGAACCTGAAATGCGCCGGAATGAATCAGCAGGTTTGGACCCCGGCGGATATTGCAGAATATCCGTGCCCGTCATGCTCCACGCCTGTCGAAATCTGGAAAAGCGACGTGCGGGT
>DATFYJ010000166.1:0-4390 GCA_035315105.1 Chitinivibrionales bacterium | reverse complement strand
ACTTCGTTTTACCAGGAACATCTCAAGCTGGAGGCAAGTCTTGGCGCCGACCTGGGTTTTCCATATCCAATGATTCTTACCGACGCCGGTCACGTAGCCACAAAGTACCCCAGCACCGGCATATACTTGGATGAAGCATATGCCCAGTATCACCTCGGCCGTGCCGAATCTCCATGGCTCATGGGGGAAATCGGATATTTCAAGTTCAAGTACAACCCTGATGTGCGAAATCTCGGCGAATACATGTTCCGCACCGGTACATACCCTATTTACTTCAACATGGGCTTCGATTTTCCCCTTGCGCGGCTGCTTGGAATCCATCTTCAGAGCAACCTGTTCAACAGCCTCAAGCTCGATGCGCTTTTGTCCAGCTCCACCGTGTTCCCCTCCATGGACTGGTCGGCTTCCGTTCTTGCCAGTTACGACATTGCGGCCCTCCATTTTGCCACCATAGGCGCAGGTGTCGATTTTTCCGACCTTCTGGACGTATACACGGCCAATTCATATCCGGCATTCGGTGGAGACCCGACCGCGTTTCACAATTCCAGTAGAAACTACCAGTATATTTCGTCTGCCGGCGACACCAACAGCTGGTATACCTCCCAAGGCACCAAGATTATGGCGCGGCTGTCCTTTGCTCCGCAGGCATTTTTCAAGTGGAAGTATCTGGGCGAAAACGACCTGAAGCTTTATGCCGAAGCCGACCTGATAGGACTTGAGAACTATCCGGACACCGGATACACTGGCGGCCAGCCGGTCGGGTGTGCCCCTTCCTACAACAATTGGAAAGAAAAGACCCCTGTCGCGGTGGGCTTCAATTTCCCGACCTATCCTCTTTTTGCATACGGCGTGGCGCCCGAAATGCTTCTTTGGAAACTGGAGGACAATTACAACGTGGGCCACCAGGTGCCGACCACGGTCGGATGTCTTCTTGCGGGCGCAGCGCTTTCGTGGGTGCAGGAAAGATTTCATGTCAATTCCCAGCTCGACGTGCTGAACCTGGAATTGGAATATTTCGGCGCCGAGTACTATAACAGCGACAACAACGTCTTTGTCCAGAACAGCAACCCCTTGCCCTACCAGGCTTATAATAATTCGTACTATTTCGATTCACCCGGCGCACCCGAGAAAAGCCTGGTCAAATGGTCGGTGTATGCGAAGAAGACTCTTCTTAACGGTCATTTTGCGGTTGCAGGTCAGGTGGGCCTCGACCATACGCGTTTGTCAAATTACTCCTACGACAATTTGCAGCTCCGCAGTGAGCTGCTTGTCACAAGAGACGACTGGTGGTGGGTTCTCAAGACGAGCTGGATGTTCTAGCGGGATTTTTGATCGCAAAGCACAAGGGACCGGTTTCATTGAACCCGGTCCCTTCTTTTTTTATCGGCAGGAATGGTTCTGCGCGGCCGTTAGAACCTGAAGTACTCCACCAGCATGCCGATCAGAAACAGCCCGACGCCGGCGGCCGTGTATATCGCGATGCGCTGCGCTTTGTGCCGCCATGAGCGTCCGTCAATCGCCGCAACAACGTCTTCCATGGACTGGAACCGTCTTTCCCGCTTCACTGCAAGCATTTTTCTGAGGAGCCGCACGGTCGCCCGCGAAATGCGGGGATTGTACTTTTTCGGCGAAACGAAATTGCCGGTGAGGTGTTTGGTGAGCAGCTCCTGGGGAGAGTTGCCCGTGTAAACGGTTCTGCCCGTAAGCGCATAGTACAGAGTCGCGCCGAGGGAATAGATGTCGGCCCTTCCGTCGATGTCGCGGTTGCCGTCAACCTGCTCGGGCGAGGTGTAGTAGAACGAGCCCACCAGGCAGCCTTCCTGCGTAAGGGTCATGTGGTCGATGTCGTGGTGCATCACGAGCCCGAAATCGGTGATCTTGGGCGAGCCGCCCGCGTCGAAAATGATGTTCTCCGGTTTCACATCGCGGTGCACCACGCTGTTGGCATGCGCGTGGCCGAGCGCCTGCGCGGTCGCGCGAATCACCGAAAGCGCCTCATGCTCCGCAAGCATTTTCTTGGAATCCACATATACCTTGAGCGAGGGGCCGGGAAGGAGTTCCATGGCGAAATAGAAATGCCGGTTTATCCTGCCCGCGTCGTAAATGGTGACGATGTTGGGGTGTTTGAGCTTTGCCAGCGCGCGTATTTCCTGGAAGAACCGCGTTGCGTTTGTTTTGTCGTTGGTGACCGATGCGTTGATGACTTTTATCGCCACGTTTCTGCCCATGAATTCGTGGACTGCCCGGTACACTTTGCCCATGCCGCCTTCCCCGATGAGCTCGGCCATGCGGTAGGCGCCGAATATTTTGCCGTCATCGGTGAGCTGGCTTATCTCCGAAAGCTCGTGCACCTGCTCGGGCGTAAGAAAGCCCTTGCTGATGAGCACTTCCTCGACCGAGGTTTCCAGCCCGATTTTCCTGCTCTTCTTGGCAATGGACTTGCACAGTTCGAGCTGATCCGGGGAAATAAGCTTCCGGTCCAGGGCGAGCTTTACATAAGGGATTGCGGTTTCGGATTGTTCATTCATGGCGGATTCCCGGTGCCCTGGCGGTCCCTGAAATGCGGCCGCGTGCTTGGATGAAAGGATACACTGCGGCCGACCCTAAAATACATCATTTTTTTGTGTTCTTCTTTGCGATCTTTGCGACTTTGCGGTGATTTCTCATTCCAGCTAAACCGCCAGTTCGATTCCGATTGGACAATGGTCCGATCCCATTACGTCGCGCAGGATGAATGCGTCTTTTACCTGTGGTGCAATGTCGCTGCTCACGAAGAAATAGTCGATGCGCCAGCCCACGTTCCTTGCCCGGGCGCCGGTCTTCAGGTCCCACCAGGAGTACAGACCAGGCTTCTTGTGAAAGATCCTGAGCGTATCCGAGTATCCGTGCTCTTCGTATTTGTCCATCCATGCGCGCTCAATAGGCAAGAAACCCGAAACGGTTTCGTTTTCTTTGGGGCGTGCGAGGTCTATTTCGTGATGTGCGGTATTGTAGTCACCGCACATGACAAGCGGGATTTTCTTTTTCCGCAGGCCGTCGCAGAAAGAAAGGAACGCGTCGTAAAAATCCATTTTGTAACGTAGACGATCCTCGTTTTTCTTGCCGTTGGGGAAGTAAACGTTGAGAAGGGCGAATGAATCGAAATAGGCGACGAGGGTCCTGCCTTCGGTGTCGAACTTTTTTACGCCGAACCCCTTGTCCACTTTTTTGGGTTTCTGTTTCGCGTACACGACAACGCCGCTGTATCCCTTTTTCTCCTGCGCGGAATTCCAGAACGACGAATACCCGCTCGGTGACATGAAGGACGGGTCGAGCTCCTGCGGGGCGAACACCTTGGTCTCCTGCAGGCAGATGACGTCGGCGCCGTCGTTGATGAGCCAGTCGAGCATTCCCTTTTTCGCAATCGCACGGATGCCGTTGACGTTCCAGCTGAGGATTCTCATAGGGTGATTTCCTTCCTTTGCGTTCTTTGCGCCTTTGCGGTGAACTTCTCAATAATTAAAAGACGGACTCTTGTCACACAACCGCCTGCACGATCGCCGCAATGACGACCGCGCAAACACACCAGACCAATGTTGACAAAAGGAGACTCGAAACCACTCCGGTCCTTGCGATCAGCACATAAAACGCCGCCAGAAACGCAAGCGTCGCCGGCAGGCCGGCCATCGAAAACAGGGCGATCTTCCTGATGCCGGCCGGGTCGAGTCCGTTGCCGGCAAAGTAGAGTCCGACGAGCGTGACCATGGGAAAAAGCAGGAAGAGCCCCGCGAGAAGCAGGTGCCTGGTCTTTGCAAGAAGCGACACGCCGGCCACAAGGGTACCGCCTGCCACAAAGCGCAGCGCGAGATCGGTGAAGTTCATAATCCTCCAGAAATCATAGGGAGCGGGTGAGCAAAGGGCAGGGGACGCGCGTCCCTGCCTGGAAAATAGTTCGGGGAGCGCAACGGCAAGAACACGGCCGCAGTATTGTGTTGTACGGATGGCCGCTCGCCCGCAATTTCTTGCCGATTATTTTTCGCGGCAATACCTATTTTATAGCAAACCGGCCGGGCGCGCCCGGACCTGAGTTCAACCACCTTCGTTTCTTCAGAAGAGGATTACCGGATGAAACAGCCAGCAGTGACCCCGAAGAAGCCGTCGAACGCCTGGATCCTTCTTGTCATTTCCGTTATCCTGGTTGCCCTGAGCATCGCGGGGTTTGCGGTGTTTATCAACCTCAACCGCACCATCAAGATGACGTCCGGGAAAGTGGTGGACTCCTACACGAAAAAGGAATTCGCCTCGCGCAAGCAGACCGTGGACCAGGAATACGAAATCGTAAAATACGCGGTTGACGGAAAGGAATTCTCGGGAAAGACCGCTGCTCCCAAGACGGGGTCCAGTTCGCAGT
>DATFYJ010000165.1:0-2572 GCA_035315105.1 Chitinivibrionales bacterium | reverse complement strand
TTTCGGAAGCATGTTCACGCCCGTGCGTCCCGGCACGTTGTACAGCACAATGGGAATATCCACGGTGGTGGCGATCTGCCGGTAGTGCTGGTACAAGCCTTCCTGCGTGGGCTTGTTGTAATACGGCGTGATGCACAGGATGGCCTGCGCGCCTTTCTCCCGTGCATGCGTCGCCGCTTCGATGGATTCGTGGGTGTTGTTGGAACCCGCGCCGGCGATGACCTGCACCCGGCCTTTTACCTGGTCGAGCGCGATGTCGACCACCCGGTTGTGCTCTTCCCACGACAGGGTGGCGGATTCACCAGTGGTGCCGCACGGTACGATGCCGGCGACGCCGTTTTTTATCAGAAACTCTATGTTGCTTCGCAGGCCCGCCTCGTTCACGAGACCTTCGTTCGTGAACGGCGTCGCGATGGCAACGTAACAACCCTGCAGTATCATGGGGATACATCTCCCGGCCGTCGCGCGCCGATGGCGCAGCTCAGGCCTCTTCCTTGACAACCCAGACTTTCAGATGCGCGAAAACGTCCTTGTACAGCGTGATCTTCACCGAATAGACGCCCAGCTGCTTGATGGACTCCTCGAGTTCGATGTCGCGCTTGTCTATCGAAAACCCCTCCTTGGCGAGAAAATCGGCTATCTCCTGGGTGGTCACCGAGCCGAACAGCCGGTCTTCCTCTCCCACCTTCACCTTGATGGTGCACGGCACCTTCTCGATCTGTGCGGCCTGCACCTTCGCTTCCTTCTGCTTCTTCTCTTCGCGTTTCTCGGAAAGGCGTTTCGACTCGGCCACCGCCTTCCTGTTCCCCTCGGTGGCGGACACCGCGATGCCCTGGGGAATAAGGAAATTCCGAGCGTACCCGTCGGCAACGTTGACAACGTCCATTGCCTTGCCGAGTTTGTCGTGATCTTTTTTCAAAACAACTTCCATAGGACAAGACCCCTTGTGTTCCGTTGGGTGATGACTGTGCGGTTCCTATCTGAGGTTTTCGGCCACAAACGGCACGAGCGCCAGGTAGCGCGCCCGCTTCACGGCGAGCGCAAGCCGTTTCTGGTGCTTGGCGCAGACGCCCGACAACCTGCGCGGCACGATCTTACCACGCTCGGTGATGAAGCTTTCCATCATGCGCTGATCCTTGTAGTCCGGCTCGATAGAATTCTGGTCGAACCAGCACACTTTTCTCACTCTGCCTCTCCGGTACATTATGCACGCTCCTTTTCTACAGCCGCCGTCGCCGGCGCGGACACAACGACTGCCGGCTGCGCCGGCGCCGAAGTACGGGCCACCGAAAGGTGGCGAAGCACCGACTCGTTGAGCTTGAGATGCTTTTCCAGCATGCCCGCGACGTCGCCTTCACCTTTGTAAAGGTACAGGTGGTAGACGCCGGCCTTCTTCTTCCGGATGGGGTAGGCAAGGTGCTTTTTCCCCATTACCACGGTCTGTTCGAACTCGGCGTTCTTTCTGAGGAATTCCTCGACCTTCCCGCTCTCGCCCAGAATGGCGTCATCGGAAAGCGTCGCGTCGTAAATGACGACGGTCTCATAGGGTCGTTTCAACGTGAACCTCCTTTGGTCTGGCGGCTTCGCCCGCGCGCCGCATTCCCTGGGTGCGGGCCGGCGAAGCAGGATGTTTTTTCCGCTTGTATCCGACAATGGTTTACAAGTTCGTTTTTTCTTCACCGGGACCGGGCGTTGCCCGGCCCGCGTTGAACCGGTTCATGGCCTGTTCGATCCCTGCGGCGCAGAACACGCGCACCGCTTCGGCCGCCGCTTCCACCGCGTCGTCAAGAACGGGAATTTCCCGTTCGTCAAACTTTCCCAGGACAAAATCCACGGCGCTTGCGCCCGCAGCAAGCGGCCCGATCCCGACGCGGAGCCGCGGGAAATCCCCGCCGCAGCACTCGATGATCGAGGCGAGCCCGTTGTGGCCGCCGTCGGACCCGCCGCGCCGGAGCCGCATGGTCCCCAGCGGCAGGTGGTAATCATCGACGATGACAAGCGTCGAACCCGGCGGCACGCCGAAAAGAGCAGTGCTCGCGGCAAACGCGGGGCCGCAGGCATTGACAAATGTGCTCGGCTTGACAAGAGCAACTTTCCTGCCCCGGAGCGTTCCCGCGGCCGCGGTAAAACGCGGTTCGCGCATGCTGCACGCTTCCGAAAGAAACCGGGACAGATGGTCCACCACCATGAACCCGGCGTTGTGCCTCGTATCCCTGTACCTGTCGCCCGGGTTGCCGATACCGAAAACAAGGATTTCGGCATTGACGGGCGGTTTCATCCTGCGGAAGAACCCCAGGAGGCGTTCAAAGGCACTCACGGGCACCAGTTGCTTTCCGCGCCGCTCTATTTCCCGCCCTTGCCGCCCTTTGCATCTTTGCCGGGCTTTGCGTCGCCGGCAGGAGCCGCGCCGGGCTTGGCGGGAACGCCAGGTTTCGCCGCAGGTGCGGCGCCCGGTTTTGCCGCCGCAGCTCCCGGTTTCGCGGGAGCGCCCGGTCTTGCAGGAGCCCCAGGCTTGGCAGCGGCGCCCTCCGCACCCTCGGCAGGAGCGGCACCCTCGACTGCGCCTTCCGCG
>DATFYJ010000164.1:0-3163 GCA_035315105.1 Chitinivibrionales bacterium | reverse complement strand
GCCGCGCACAAAAGCGATGTCGTACCGCGCTTCGCGCAGGGCAAGCGCCCGCTCCACGTCCTCCCAGGTGCGCACGGGCTTTCCGTTCATGGCGACGATGCTGTCTCCCGCCAGAAATCCGGCCTTCCACGCGGTGGAGCTGTCGGTGACCGTGCCGATCACGGGCCGCTTGAGGTACAGGGGCTCGTTGACGCCCACGGCAAACGCCGCATACAGGCACAGCATTGCGAAAAGGTAATTCGCGGCGGGCCCGGAAATCGCCACCACGGCGCGCTGCCATTTCGGCTTTGACGTAAAATCGCCGGGTTCCACCACCGGCTTGTCTTCCGGGTGCTCGCCCGACATGGCAACAAACCCGCCGAAGGGAATCAAGCCGATGCGGTAGTCGGTCCCGCCCACGGTCCTGGAATAGAGCGGCTTGCCGAACCCGATGGAAAAGGCGAGCACGCGGATGCCGAAACGCTTGGCAGCAGCGAAATGCCCAGCTTCATGGACGAGGACAAGTATCCCCAGCACTGCAAGGCCGACGGCCAAGAACAGCGCGACGATGGCCGCTGATTGGATGAGATGAATCATGCTCTGTCGCTTTCCCAGCGCCTTTTTAGGCTCTTGTGATGTTTGAAATCGTCTTTGCCGCGAATTCCCTGGCCGCCCGGTCCGCCTTCTCGACGGCCCCCAGGGACGTCGCGGGCGCGGGCGAATGACTGTCCATCGCGGCGCGCAGCACATACGCGATCCGGTCGAAGCGCAGTCCGCCGTCGAGAAACGCGGCGACCGCCACCTCGTTGGCCGCGTTGAGCGCCGCGGGCATGGTGCCGCCGATTCTCCCCGCGTCAAGACACAGCCGTAGGCACGGGAACCGCTCGTAGTCCGGCTCGAAAAACGAAAGCTCGCGGATCGCCGCAAGGTCAAGACGCTTCGCCGCGGACGGCAGGCGCTCCGGGTATGACAGCGCGTACTGTATCGGCAGCTCCATGTCGGGCACGCCCATCTGCGCCATCACCGCTCCGTCGTGGAATTCCACCATGGAATGGACCACCGACTGCGGATGGACAAGCACGCGCAGGCGGTCGTAGGGCATGGCGAAGAGATGGTGCGCCTCGATTACCTCGAACCCCTTGTTGACGAGCGTCGCCGCGTCGATGGTGATCTTTTTGCCCATGCTCCACGTGGGATGGTTGAGGGCGTCGGCCGGCCTGATGTTTCTGAATTTGTCAAGGGGAAGCGCGCGAAACGGCCCGCCCGACGCCGTGAGGATAATCGACTCCACGGCCGCGCGGTCCGCGCCCGCGCAACACTGCAGAATGGCGCTGTGCTCGCTGTCGACCGGAACGATGCTGCCGTGCCCGTCCCGGAGAAACGCCGCGATGCAGTCGCCGCCGATCACAAGACTTTCCTTGTTCGCAAGCGCGACGCGCTTGTTTTTCCCAAGCGCCGCGATGGTGGCGCGGAGCCCAACGGCGCCCACCAGCGCATTGAGCAGAATGTCGAACTCGGTTTCCGCCACCAATTTTTCGAGACCAGACTCACCGGTGAATATGCGGACGCCCGGACCGAAGCGATTGTCAGGGCCGTCTTCTGCCGCGGGTCCGGAAATGCAAACGGCTTTCGGCTTGAATTCCAGGGCAAGGGCCGCAAGTTTTTCCAGACTGTTGTTCGCCGAAAGGCCCGCGATTTCGAACCTGTCGGGAAAGCGCCGTATGCAGTTGCACGCGCTGGCGCCTATTGAGCCGGTGGCGCCGAGGAGGACTATTTTTGTGCGGTTCATGGAATGATGAGTCCTGTGTTGCTCTATCGGAGTTGAAAAAAGCCAGCCATAGCGATTAACATTAATTACTGATAATCACCGGCTTCTATTTCGATGCAAAGGTCACTCGTCCCTGGTTTCAATGAAGATTTGCCTTTTGCAATCCCCTGCTTTCAACGTTCAACCTTGAACTTTCAACCTATCATTGTATTACGGCCCGGTATTCGACTCGTCCACCACGCGTATTTTCGAATCCGCGCCCCTGCACAGCCACACGAACTCCGTCTGCCAGGCGGTCCTTCCGCCTTCCGTGGAATCCGATTTGGAAAGAACGCGCACGCTGAAGCACCGCAGCCCGAGCTCCTTCCGGCATTCCCATGCGCCGGCCGAATCCGCTTTCCAGTACTCGCGCTCCTTGACCTTTCCGACCCTCACCACGGCCGGCGCCTGCTTCCCCCTGGTCCAGCTTAGGCCCAGGTTCCGGCCGACAGTGTCGTCCGCGGCCCGGTTCCTGCACGAAATGTCGAGCCCTGCCGTCAATTCACGTGCCTTCTGGTACTGACCGGCTTGCATGAGACGGTAGAACTCGTCAATCGTTTTCACATAGTCGTCCGACGCGAAAGCAAGCAGGAACAGCCCGAGCGTGGGAACCGCCACGAACACGCTCCCGAAACGGTCGAGGAGACCTCCGTGTCCCGGAAGAATGTCCGACGCGTTCTTGGTCCCGAAGTACCGTTTCATGAGAGAGACGAAAAGGTCGCCCACCTGCGCGAACACGCCGAGAATGAGTCCCATGAAAAGCCCTATGTACCAGGGGTAGGCCGGATTCCGAAGGAAGATCCACAGCACCGAACAAAGGACAAACGCGGTGATGAATCCGGCAATGCTTCCTTCAACGGTCTTGTTCGGGCTTATATTGCTGTAGTGGTGTTTGCCCCAGGCGCTTCCCACGAAATAGGCCATGGTGTCGCACATGAGCACCGAGCCGATGACAATGGCGACGCCGGTGCGGGAAAGCATCTCCTGCGGAAAGGACCTGAAGAACGACTGGAAATCTGGGTCGAACAGGTACAGGACGGAGACTCCCGCTATGTAAAGAAAGACAGAGGCGGAAAACGACAGGCTTGCGCGGCGCCAGCGGCCCGAGTTCCTTTTTCCCCAGACGATCGCCTCGAACGCCACGATGAGAAGCAGGATAAAAATAAGGAACCGAAGGTGGATCGTGGGGCTAAAGAGGCCCCAGGTGAGCACGGTGCCGAGCCATACAAGGCACAGCCAGAAACCATTTCTGGGGAAGAGAAGCGAGAGCATTCTGTTATATTCTGACCCGCCCAGCACGATGACGATGATGGTGATAATCATGCCAGGTACCACGGGCTGCGGGGTCCCCGGCATGATCGAAAAGTTCGAATTGAT
>DATFYJ010000163.1:0-4109 GCA_035315105.1 Chitinivibrionales bacterium | reverse complement strand
GCGCCGGGTGGTCTCTGCGGCAGCTCATCGCGGAGGGACTCGGCGGCATCAAGGGGAAAATATCGTCCAAGCCGCCCCGCCACCTTTCTACGCTCGTGCAGCAGATGGTGAATTTTCTGGGCGTGCTCCAGAACGAATGGGCGGGCGCGCAGGCGTTCTCCTCGTTCGACACCTATCTTGCGCCGTTCGTGGGCTTCAACAAGATGTCGTATGCGGAAGTAAAGCAATGCATCCAGTCGTTCGTGTTCGGGGTCAACACGCCGTCCCGCTGGGGATCGCAGGCGCCGTTCACCAACATCACGCTCGACTGGGTGGTGCCCGACGACCTCCGGGAGCAGCCGGCGATCGTGGGCGGCAAGCCCCTCAGCGCAACGTACGGTGATTTCCAGAAAGAAATGGACATTGTCAACAAGGCGTTCCTCGAGGTCCTCATCGAGGGAGACTCGAGCGGCCGCGGATTCAGCTACCCGATTCCCACCGTCAACCTCACCAAGAATTTCAACTGGGACAGCGAAAACGCGGGTCTCCTGTTCAAGATGACGGGCAAATACGGCACGCCGTATTTCCAGAACTTCATCAATTCGAGCCTCAACCCCGGCGACGTGCGCTCCATGTGCTGCAGGCTGCAGCTCGACAAACGGGAACTGCGCAACCGCGGCGGCGGCCTGTTCGGGTCCGACGAATTCACCGGCTCCATCGGCGTGGTGACGCTCAATCTGCCCCGCATCGGGTACCTGTCGTCGTCCAAAGAGGACTATTTCTCCCAGCTCGACCATCTGATGGGCGTCGCGCGCGAAAGTCTGGAGATCAAGCGCAGGGTCATCACGCGGCTCATGGACCAGGGGCTCTTTCCGTATACGCAGCGGTACCTGCGCCACTGGAACAACCATTTCTCCACCATCGGCCTCATCGGCATGAACGAATCGACGCTCAATTTCATGGGAAAGGACCTCACGCACGCCGAGGCGCGGGAGTTCGCCAAGGAAGTGCTCGTTCACATGCGCGAAAAGCTCGCGGGGTTCCAGGAGGAGACAGGCCACCTGTACAACCTTGAGGCAACGCCGGGCGAGGGCACCAGCTACCGGCTTGCGAAAATAGACCGGCAGAAATTCTCGCGCATGGTGATCCCCGGCGCCGACAACCCGTACTACACCAACTCGACCGCGCTTCCCGTCAACACCACCGACGACGTGTTCGAGGCGCTCGACATGCAGAACGACATCCAGCGGCTGTACACCGGCGGCACCGTGTTCCACGCGTTTATCGGCGAATCAATTGACGATGCGGAAACGTGCAAGCGGCTGGTGAGGAAAATCGCCTCGTCGTACGAGATACCGTATTTCACCATCACGCCCACGTTCTCGGTGTGCAACAACCACGGTTATCTCAAGGGCGAACAGTTCGTCTGTCCCAGTTGCGGCGAAGAGACCGAGGTGTACTCACGCATCGTGGGATACTACCGGCCCGTGCAGAACTGGAACTGCGGCAAGAAGTCCGAATACCGCGACAGGAAGATTTTCAAGGTGACTGAGGAAACGATCGCCGCGCCCCGCCGGTCGGGAGAGAAAGTTGTCGCATGCGAAACTGCATCACCGGCGTAGCGGGCTGGCAGAAGAATTCGTTCATCGATTTTCCGGGGACGGTTTCGGCCGCCCTCTTTTTTTCCGGATGCAACCTCACCTGCCCCTATTGCCACAACCCCGAGATCGTGAAAGCGGGAACAGCGTCGCTCGTCCGGCCCGATGCCATCGCCGGCTTCCTTGAAAAGCGGAAAGGCCTCATCGACGGCATTGTTCTGTCCGGCGGCGAGCCCACGCTGCACGCCTGTCTTGGCGAAGCCGCGGGCTTTATACGGTCGTTCGGGTATCGCGTGAAGCTTGACACCAACGGACTGCTTCCCGATGCGGCCGCGGCGGTGCGTCCCGATTATCTGGCGCTCGATATGAAAACGGCGCCGCGGTTGTACGCTGAGCTGCTCGGCTGTCCCTACGAAGACGCCGAACAGCGCCTCGCCCGGTCGGTCGGCATGGTTCGTTCGATGGGGGATCGGGCCGAAGTGAGGATCACCGTCGCGCCCGGCATTGTCGACAGGGAAATCATCCGCGAGATTGGCGAGTTTGTCAACGGCGTGAAACGGGCCTTTCTTCAGCCCATGCAAAGCAGGGGGAAGCTGCTGGACCCGTCGATTGCGGAAAGGGCCCCTGTTGGCGAGGAGGAGATCGCGGCGTTCAGAGACATTTTGGCGGAGTACGTGGAAGTGTGTGTGATACGGGGCAAAACCTGACAGACGCGAGAGACTGCCGCTGCGGCTATTCCCTCTCGATGCATTCCCGAGCCATTTTCTCCATTTCGTGTACCGATTTCTTCTCGATTTCCCTGCACACTGGGGAGATTGCCGAGGTGTGCATCGACAGCGCGCGGATGCCCAGGCCCACCAGGTACGGGGCGCGGGCCGGGTCGGATGCGACCTCGCCGCACACCGAAACATCGCGCCGGTGATGTTCGTTCGCCCCCATCGCCTGCTTGACAAGAGCGAGAAGCACGCGAAAGGAGCCGGTGCGGTACTGTTCGAGCCTGCTGTTTTCGCGGCTTGCGGCAAAGGCGTACTGGACGAGATCGTTGGTGCCGATGCTCAGAAAGTCCACTTTGTCCAGAAACGACCTGAGCGACACCACGGCGGCCGGCACTTCCACCATGATCCCCAGCGAATACCGTGAACGGGCGACTCCCTCCCGTTTGCCAATCCTGTGAAGCGCCTGGTCTATCGCGTCCACTTCACTCGGCAGGGACACGAACGGAATGAGGATTCTCACGTTGCCGCCCCTGGCGCAGGCGCGCAGGATGCTTGTCAGATGATTTTCGAGCAGGACGGGATTTTCGAGCAGAAACCGGACGCCCCGCACGCCGAGATAGGGGTTCTCCTCGCGCTGCGGAGCCAGATACGGCAGGGTCTTGTCGGCGCCGGTGTCGAGCAGGCGGATGGTGACCGGTTTGTTGTTGCAAAGCGCAATGATCGATTCGTAATAGAACGATTCCTCATCCACCGTCGGCAGTTTTTTAAGCGACAGGTAGAACAGCTCGGACCGGAGCAGTCCGATGCCTTCCGCGCCCGCCTTTAGCGCCTCCTTTGCCTCGAGGAGAGAGCCCGCGTTGGCCTCGAGCCGCACTGCAATCCCGTCCTTGGTGAGACATTTCCTTGTCTTGGAAGGACGGCAGACCAGAGGCTGCGGCACGGCCAAAAGTTTCTTCCGATACCGGGCCTCGGTGGCGGGGGACGGCGACACGATTGCCCTGCCTTCATGGCCGTCGACGATGAGCGGCGTTCCCGACCGCACGAGCGACAGGGCGCCCGGAACGTTGATAAGCGCGGGAATGCCGAGGGACTTGGCGATTATTGACACATGAGAAACCGTCGATCCGGTCTCGATGATGATGCCGACGATCTTGCCCAGGTCCAGCAGGGCGACGTCGGACGGGAGAAGCTGCTCGGCCACGATCACAACCCCCGCCGGCATGTTGCGAAGCGGCGTGACGCGCACGTGCTCGATGTCGAGTATGTTGCGCAACAGGCGATGGTAGACGTCCTGCACGTCGAGCAGCTTCGACTTGAAGACATCGGTCTGCATCGCCATGAATTTCTTTTCGAGGCCGCGGATGCTGTTGGCGATAACATATTCCGCATTGGCCTTGTTCTCCGATACGTCGCTTCTGATGCCGGAGAGAAAGCCCGCGTCGGAGAGGATCTGGATCTGAACCTGGAAAATGTCCGAGACGTCGGCAAAGTCGTCCCTGCTCGCCGCCTGCAGCACGCGGAGCTGTTCTACGCTTTTCTTATGCGCCGATTCGATCCGCTCAAGCTCCGCGTCGACATTGTCAACCGGGAGTCGCCGTTCTTGGAGCGTGGTGAGGTCGATCTGCGTGAAATGGTACGCCGTGCCGATGCCGATTCCCGGCGAGACGGCCGTACCCGTGAGCTCCAGGTCGGTCGTGGTCTGAGCAAAGACGGGCGGCATGGGCTGTCCTACGCAAGAAGCCGGCGGACGGCCGCCAGCAATTCGTCTATGTCAAACGGTTTGGTGAAGTATTCGTCGGCTTTCAGAATGTCTTTT
>DATFYJ010000162.1:0-4432 GCA_035315105.1 Chitinivibrionales bacterium | reverse complement strand
GGGAACCAGGCCAGAGAATTTTCCGACGGCCGTTGGTTGCTCAGCTGGTTCGCGACGATGATGATGCCGACAAGCACGGCGAGAATAACCGCAAGTAAAGGGAGATGTTTCATGTTCATTTTGTCTTTTCCTCCGTTTTTTCCGTGATTGCGGGCGCGGAAACCATTTCACGCCGCCCGAAGAAAATCAGAAGGCCTACGATTATCACGATGACCGGCATGAGGAGAATGTTGACATACCGGATCACGTTCGGTGTTGCGGAACCTTCCTTGAGGTTGTCCTTCGACAGGGTGCGGTCGACCATGGTGCGCGTCCGGATGCTGATGAGATTGTCGCCGGTGGACAGCCAGTCCACGACATTGAGCAGGAAGGTCACGTTGCCCTGCATGGCGAACTGGCCGGAGAGAAAGGCCGATTCGCCGACGACAATAAGATGGCGTCCCCTGTTTTCCGTGACGATCGAGCGGTTCTTTGCCGTGCTGTCGGACAACAGCGCAATCTTGTGCAGCGAATCCTTGGCCGCCGAAAGGTCGGGTTCCTTTACGGGCGGAATCGGTTTCCCTGCAAAGTAGCTCTTGAAGTTGCCGTTCAGGTACACCGCGAGCCTGCTCTGCTTGAACCCCTGTTGGGGTGTTGTCCATTTCTGCTGGGGATTGAGATCGAATGAGCCGCCAACCTCCCAGCTTTTCGGCGAGGAAGTGATGAGAACCGTGCCGGTGACCGCTCCGGAATCTTTTGCGCCTGCGGCACCTTTTTCCGGAACAAGGAGCGCTATTGGACTCACCCACGGCAGGATCATCTCATTCAGCGTGGACACTGCCGGATTGTCTTTGTTGAGGTCCTCACGGATGATTCTCACAAAATACGGGTAATTCATGGCCACGTTCATCTGGAAGGGCCCCACGCGCTGCGGAATCTGGACCTGGCCGCAGGCCGCGTCGCACACAAGGTAATGCTCAACACGTGCGCCGTAGTGCTCAAGGAGTTTCAGAATTCCCGGGTCCTGCGGCGCCGCGAAAGCCCCATACTGAAAATTCACGCGGATGGCGTCAGCGCAGACGATGAGGTTCCCGCCTTTCATGAAATATTGGTCGATTTCGAAAAGGGTCCTGTTTGAAAACGCCGTGCCGCCCGGCACGATAAGCGTCTTGATGTCCGGATCGATAGGTTTTCCGTCGGAGCAGTTGACCGTTTCGACGGTGTAGTTTTTCTCGAGGTTTTCGAAAATGGGTTTGTATTTCTCGTGCAACTCTTCGGGATTGGCCGGCATCTGGTCCCGGTATTGCGGAGGGATAACGGGGAGGGTGTCGGTCTTGAGCACGCCGATTTTCGGGTTCTCCTTTCTGGAGACCTTCTGGATCGCCTGGGTGAGATCGTATTCCAGATTGGTGAGGTTCTGAACGACGGGCATCACTTCCTTCTTTGCGCCGTACAGCACCGCGATCCCCATGAAGCAGTTGACAACCTGCGCCTTGTCCTTTTCAAATGTCTGCATCTGAAGTTCGGGAATTCCCATCTGGGTCACCTTGCGTTTTTCCTCCTCGCTCTTTCCCGGATCTTCGTAGCTGATCTGCAGGTTGTGTCCTGCGTAGGCCTTGTATTCCGACAGCATGTCGCGCACGTCCTTTTCAAGCGTCTTTACGTTGACGGGAAGATTCTTGGAAAAGTAGACCTTGACGCTCACGATGTCGTCGAGTTTCCGCAAAACATTCTTCGTCGCTTTTGACACGCTGTACATCTTCTTCTCGGTGAGGTCGGCGCGCACGAAGAACTTGGTCGAGAGGTAATTGACGACGCAGATGAACCCGAGGATCACGAGCGCGTAAATCACGAGCTGCGAACTGTTTCTGATTTTTCTGTTTTCCATTGTATTACTCCCACTTCCTGCTGCCGAGCGAGCAGACATTCAAGAAAAGAAAGAACCCCACGACCGAAAAGTAATAGATGATGTCCCTGCTGTCGATGACGCCCCGGCTGATGCTTTCGAAATGGCTGCCGAGCCCCACAAACGTGAAGAGGGGAGCGATAAACGGCGGTAGAACCATGGTGACGAAAGGCGTGCTTATGATAAAAAGAACAAAGGTCGCGACCGCTCCGATGATAAATGCCACGATCTGGTTTTCCGTCGTCGAGGACACCCAAAGGCCGATGGCAAGATATGCGGCCCCCATCAGAAGCGCCCCCAGGTACTGGCCCACGATCTGGCCCATGTCCGGGTGCCCTATGATCGCAATGGAGATCGGTATGGTAATGGACAGCACCACAACGATAGCGAGAAGGGCGAAACTGGCCAGGAACTTGCCCAGCACCACTTCGATGTCGCTTACCGGCCACGTGAGGAGAAGTTCGAGCGTATGTACCTTCTTCTCTTCGGCCCACGATCGCATGGTGATCGCCGGTGCGAAAATAAGAAACACCCACGGAAGAATATCGAAATAACCGCGCATGTCGGCCTGATTGATAAGGAAGAATCCCTGGAAGAACAGGAATGCCGTAATGATGAGATACACGGTCATGAAGATGTACGCGATGGGCGACAGGAAATAGGTCTTGAATTCCTTTTTAAATATTGCCGCAATGTTCTGCATGGTCCTAACCCCTTGTGAGTTGTGTGAAGACGTCTTCGAGACTCGCCGAATGCCGCTTGAGTTCGGCAAGGCTCCAACCGTTTTCGGAAACGCACTTGTATATTTTTTCGCCGACATCCTCCTTGCCCGATGTCACGGTCGCCTCGAGCCAATCGCCGGATTCCTGGATGGTGACCGCAGTCACGCCCGGAATTGCGGAGAGCTTCGATTGAACCTGCGCCTTCGTTCCCTTCACCCTCAGAACGAATCCGCCGGATTGCGATGCGTTTGAGGTGAGTTCGTCGGGCGTGCCTGAAGCGACGATGGACCCTTCGTTGATGATAAGGATGCGGTTGCACGTGGCGGCTACTTCCGACAGAATGTGCGAACAGTAGATGACGGTCTTTTCTTCGCCCATCTTCTTGATGAGCTGGCGGATTTCGATGATTTGGTTCGGGTCGAGGCCCGACATGGGCTCGTCGAGGATAAGAAGATCAGGGTTGTGCAGCATTGCCTGGGCAAGTCCGACGCGCTGTTTGTATCCTTTGGAAAGTTTGCCCACCTGGCGCTTGGCCATCTTGGTGAGACCGCACACCTGGAACATCTCGTCGATCCGGCTTTGCAGCTTTGCACCCTTGAGCCCGCGTATTTCGCCGACGAATTTGAGGTACTCGTCCACCAGAACGTCCTGGTACAGCGGGTTGTTCTCGGGCAGGTAGCCGATTCTTTTCCGGACTTCGAGGTCGTTCTGGACCGTGTCCATGCCCGAGACCTTCACGGTGCCGCTGGATGCGGGGATAAAGCAGGTGATGATGCGCATCGTTGTGGTCTTTCCCGCGCCGTTGGGGCCCAGAAAGCCCAGCACTTCGCCTTTTTTTACATCAAAGGTGAGGTTTCTGATGGCATGGATGCTGCCGAATTTCTTGTTGAGGTCTTTTACCTCAAGCATCACGGAATCGGATGATTGAATCATAATGCACCGCCGCGGATAAATGAAATCATAATACCCCCTTGGTATGCTCTTGAGTTTATCCTAATAGATAAATTAGATAAATAGGGTCCTGTCGGGCTTTCCTCTGAAAGGCGCAGCGGCACCCCTGATTTTTTGAAGCTTAAATATGAATACTTGAAGGATGCGATGTCAAGACAACTCATAGCTTGATAGCTAAATACATGGTCGTTTAAGGATGTTTATTACGCATCGGCACAAAAATTATTGCGGCGAATGTCCGGAACGGGCCTGAAACCTTGCGATCCAAAACGACCCGCAATTTTCACGTTGTTCCCCAGCATGGAGCAGGATCCTATGCCGGCGGTTAAAAAAAGCCGCTCAATTCGAATACCGGAAAGCGGTGCAGCCATTGGCGCGGTGGCGGAAAATGCCGGCGCAAGGACTTGCGGTTGCATGTCCTGCGCGCATGCTCCCGTTGCCGTGAGGTTCAGGCAGGCTGTTCGTCGGCCTTCTTCTTGGCTTCCTGGATCTCGGTGCGGATTTCCTGGCAGATCTTCTTTATGTTCTGGAGGTTCTTTCTTGCGCGTGTCCCCGCCGACCTGTTACCGCGCTCGAATTTCTCGTATTCCGCTTTGAGCAATTCTATTTCGTCAAAGAGTTTCTGAAGGCTCATTCCGCGCTCCTTTGTTGTGATGAAGTGGCGTTCCCGGATGATAGGTAGTATACAAATTGCGCCGCGCGGGCGCACCAAAAAACTTCCCAAAGTGCCCGGAACGGGCCGCGCTCTTAGAACCTCCTGTCGTAGAGAAAATAGGAACCCGCCGGAACAAAAGTGTTTTGAAGGGCCGGAAACTTTTCCGCCAGCTCGCCGAAAAGAAGCCTGTGCAGGTATGGCTCGCGCTTTTTCTTTTCG